>JAOZMT010000136.1 GCA_029934175.1 Victivallales bacterium
AAAACTTCGTCTACTTTGTGCTAAACTGAATATATACAATCTGTGTTTATCTGAGTTCATCTGTGGTTCAGTTAATTCTTTATATTTTTAACTCTTTTTAATTATTAGACTTTCTTTATATATTTTTTATTGTGATTAATTCGGCTTTTCTTATTGGTTGTTTTTTGATATTGTCTAAATAACCATATTTTATCGTTTCTTTGATATATTCATTATCAAGGTCTTCATCTTCTACTGTATCAACAATTTTACATAATCCTATAGTGGCTAAATTATCTTTGAATTTGATCTTTTCTATTTTATTTTTTTTCAAAATACGAAGAATTTTTTTCTTAATAGATAACATATTTTTCATTAATTTTTTTGAGGCTATATTGAAGAAAGACTCATCTTTAGCGGCAAGATTATCTTCAATCGTTTCAAAAGCATCAACCAATTCTATGAAGTTTAAATTCATAGTAGTTAGTTTTTTTTCATAATAAATCTCTTGGTCTTTATTCTTCTTTTTTAGAGACTCAATTTCGCGTTGAAAATCAATAAGTTTTTCTCTTAAAAACTCTTTTTGCTCTTTCATAATTTTATTGGTTTATCCAATGATTTTGTAGAAAAATCAGCAGGTTTAATTTTCTCAAAATTGTTGTAAATAATAGAAAAATCTATATTTGAAATTGCTTCAGAAAATTTCTTTGTAGAACTTAATAAAGTTTTTTGTGCATTAGCAATTTCTTTTGCAGTATATTTTCTTTCTCGTAATGCACAAGCCGCAGCTTTTATTATATCTTTTTTACTTGCATCTTTTTCAATATTTAATAATTCGTATGGATTCATAATTTTTCCTGTTTTTTTAATCAATTACAATTGCATCCTTAATTTCTTCACACAACCAATGCTCTGCATTCACAGATCGACAAGCAGAAAGAAGTTTTGCTAGTTCTTTTTTTATAATAGCTGGATAATCAGACTCCTCAAAAGCCTCTACAAGCTCAGAATATATATCTTCTGATGCATCAAAAAATATTTCTTCAGCATCTTCATTGTCAAACTCTTTAACATATTTTACTGCTTTATCTAATTTGCATTTATATAAATTATTTTTTATTGCACGCTCTTGATAAAGTTCAACCGCAACTCTTGCCTTTTCAAGTAAAGGTTTATTGAATATAGGAGGTGCCATCATAAGAATTGACAATTCCCTACCTCTCTTTTCTATTTGATTCTCATCATTTTCTAAAATATCTTCTGCTAGTTGAGCAATATAAAATTCATTGCAAATCTCAATATCTTTTTGTTCTTTACATTTACTTTCCAAAGGTATTAGAACTTTATTAATGGCATATAATAGTTTTATCTCTGCATCATGAGAAGAAACTAGAGTTTTTAACATTTCAATACCTTTCATTTCAATAAGATAAATTTTCGCTAATGAAAGATATTTAGATATCTTACTATAATCTTTATTATTTATAGCTATAATAGATAAATCAAAATATGTGTAACTTAATATTTCTTTGTGCAATATATTCTTTTTATATTGGTTCCATAAAACCATTTTATTTACATCACCACAATAAATTTCAATTATATCCTTTGAGTATTGTGGATGATATAAAGAAAAGAATGTTACTTTATCTATTAAGTCGAAATCAGCCTCATTAATAAAATTAGATATTATCTCCTTTTTATTAAAAAAAGAAGATAATACAGGAGAATATAACAAACTATCATTCTTTTCTTTTCTTTTTTTTAAGTATAAATTGATACAATTTGAATAAGATTGAAGAAACTTATCTTGAAAAATATCTAAAGCGTTAAATTTATCAA
Source organism: Victivallales bacterium (assembly GCA_029934175.1). Classification (GTDB taxonomy): domain Bacteria; phylum Verrucomicrobiota; class Lentisphaeria; order Victivallales; family JAUVCU01; genus JAOZMT01. The sequence continues at coordinate 1,822 of JAOZMT010000136.1, forward strand.
ATTGCTTCCTTAATTTATCATCATCAGAAAAAGCAACTTTATACTCAGGGTTATACATAATAGGTAAAATGAAATTAATTGCATAGAGCGAATCTTTCATTGAAACTTTATCGTAATGAGTAATTATTTTATAATAAATTTGAGCATAAAACAAGACGAATTCAGCTTTGAAATTTTCAAGAAAAGGGATTAAATCTAAAGCCTCTTTAAACTTCATTTCATTACAAAGAGTTTCAGCTGTTTTAACTTTTGATATTTTCAAAAGAGATTCCATAGATTTGCTTTTTGTTATATCATATACTTTTCGAGTTTCTTCTAAAATAGCAGGAGTGAAAGATTTTGTGTTATATAATTTTTCTTCCCACAATTTAAGTAAAGTATCTTTTTGTTCTGCGAACTGTGCATTTTCAGTTGTTACTAATTCCCAATGAGCATACGATTTTGCATAGTTCGCAAATTTCACATACAAAAAACCTAATTCATAATTTTCAGTATTTGAAAAAGTTTGTTTTTCTTCAAACAGGCTATTGTTTTCATTAAAATATTTTTCAGCATCAGGTATCTTTTTACTTAAAACTAAATTCATACATAATCTAATTAAATAATCATATTGTTTTTTACTCTTGAAAATATCTTCATATAACTTTGCGGCTTGTGCAAAATTTTCAGATTTTTCTTCTTGTTCAGCATTTGATATATTATTTTCTGACTCTTGACCACCTTTTAACTTATTTATTTTCTCTAAAATCCAATCTTCTTTTATTAAATTATACGCCTCTTCATAAGTGCTGATAGCTTCCTTTATCTTTTTCTTCTTTAAAAGTTTTTTGACTTTTTTTAATACAACTTTACTGCGATCCTTATTTAGTTCTGTTGTGCATATTTCTATTTTTTCTATGATTTTTTTATCAGATAACGATGCAAAAACAGATTCAAAAAATTCTTTTGCGAGTCTATAGTTTTTTTTCTTAAAAAAGCCTTCAGCTTTTTCTAACATTTCTTCTTGAGATAGGATTTTTTTCATTTTTTCAATAATTCCTTTACTAAAAGAGTTAAAGTTTCTTTGGTTAAATTAGAATTTTGATTTATTGATACACTTAATTTGTCAATAAGATTAATAATCTCATTTTGACGGTCTTTAGGTAATTGATTAGGCTCTTTTTGTTTATCAGATATATCCTTTAATAGGTTCAAAATATCTTTTAAGTCCCTATTTAACTCTACATTCCGAGGTTGAACTTGCAGTGGAATTTTAACTTGCGGCAACGGTTGTTCTTTTTTATTTTTTAAAATACCTAAATCAACTTTCATTTGATATATTATTTTATTTAATTTAGATAATTCATTTAAACTTAAAGTAGATTTTTTTTCAATCTCTAACTTTAAATTATTAACTAATAAATTAAGTTTATTAGAGTTTTCAAGTTCTTTCTTAAGAAATTTTATTTCTATATTCTTATCCAATTTCAAATTCAAATCCTTTATATTTGCGATTTGTGCAAATATATCTTTTTGGTCTGTTTGATATTGTTTATTTCCCTCAATCAATCTTGTTTCTAATTTATCTACTTTTAGAAATAAAAATACAATGACTATAATCAAAAATAAAAAAATAAAATAAGCAGGCATAAGACTTTGAGATTTTACAATCTGCGGTTTTTTTGTCTTTAAAACTTTTAAAATATCATTTACTTTATTAGGAACAGATTCAAATTCATCTGGTAATTGTAGAATATTTTCCTCTTGCATAGCATCTAAGGTATTGAAACAAGATAAATCACCCTCGCATTGAGGGCATTTATCTTCGTTTCCAATATTAGCAAAATTGCAAATAGGACAAGTCTTAAGAGACTCTTGCATTTACTCTTGAATTCCTTTGTTGATATTTACATTTCCATCTCTTTGCATTTCCGCTAGAAGAGAATATGCTGCATCTATAATTTTATCTTCATCTGCAATAGCATCATAATATAAATTATTTTCATCTCTTTGTGGATATAATTTTCTTAAATTTTTATAAAGAGCTTGTATTCCTTTTAAATTTTCAACATGCTCTGAACCTGAAATATAATATTTATGCATTGTAATCATCTCAATGGCTCTGCCAAGGGTTCTTAACACATTAATATCATTAAAGGCATCTGCAACAAAATCTCTGAATTCTTTTTGAATACTCACAAAATCGTTATAATTGCAATCCTTGCAAATAGATTCATATTTATGTATTTCTTGTGCAGCTTCAGCTCGCTCATTTTTATCTAATATATCTCCAAAGTCTCTCAATAGACTTTTAAGATAAAGTAAGTTTCCACCAGCATCATACTCCTGTTCTTTACACATTTTTTTAACATTATTAAAATTTTGTTTAACAATATTTAACACATCTTCATTCACTACTTCTGTCTCTTCTTGGACTATTTTATTTGCATTAGACGCAATATCAGCGAGTCTAGTAGATGTATAATGCATATCATATTCACTATTATCATTAGAATTAACTTCATCAATAAAATTTTCTATACCAACAAAAATACTTTCATCAACTCCACCTCTTGATAATGTTTTTGATATTTTTATGTCAGGGAAAGATTCAAAAGAAGCATTAATTGAAATAAGATTATTTTCATCAATATTCATTTCAACTTCTATTTCTAAATTCTCATCATTTTCAAGCAACTCTCCAATTTGTTTATTTGATAAAACATCTGACAAAGCACTTGTAATACCTATCCATAATTCACCTATAACCTCATCTTTGTCATTAACTTCATTACTAAATTTCAAATGAACAAGTCTTTGTGCGAGATTCATTAATTTAAATTTTCTAGTTTCTTTACATGGCAAAGGAGTATTTCTTTCTATAAAACATTTTTTATCACCATTTTCAAGATGAATAAAATAATCATGAGCAGTTGAATGAACAATATCCAATATACCAGATGCAGCCATTAAGTCTTCTAAATTAACATTGCACGAATCGCAAGTTTTAGCATCTTGACTTACTTCCTTACCACATTTTGGGCATTCATAAGATTGAGATAATCTATGGCTAAGAATTCCAGCTCCTTCAGCAATTGCAAGCATTGGTCTATCGTGAAGCATAACTTTATCTTCTCCAAATTCTGTTACTAAAGCTGCATAAACCGCAGGAATTCTCGAACTTCCGCCAACAAGTAATATCTTATCAATTAAATCACTTGTGAATTCAATATCATTTATTAAACTTTTTGTCAAATCAACAGTTCGTGTAATCACTTCTGTTATAAGTTCATTAAAATCATCTTTTGAAATTTCAACATCAAAGTCAATAGGATCATTATCAGAATCAAGAAGAATACCAGCTATTTCGACAAAGGCTTCGTCATCAGTAGATAAAGCAATTTTTGCTTTTTCAACACTAGATTTAAATTCACTTAAAAATTTATTTTTTCTTTTAAGGTCTTGACTTTCCAATAATTGTTCAAAATTAGCATCCTCTTCTTCTTCAAAAGCTTTTATTACAAAATCAGAAAGAAGTTTATCAATATCATCTCCACCGAGCCACATATCTCCGCCTTTACCTTGTTCAATAAATTGTCCACCACTAATAGTTAAGATAGATAAGTCAAAAGTTCCCCCTCCAAAGTCAAAAACAATGATATTTGATGCTTCGTCATCATTTATCTGGTCAACACCAAAAGAAATAGCCGCCGCAGTTGGTTCAGCCAATAGTCTTTGAACTTTCAAACCTGCTAAAGATGCTGCTGCACGAGTCGCATGCTTTTGTTTATCATTAAAATACGAAGGAACAGTAATAACTGCTGAATCGACTTTATCACCTAATCCTTTTTCAGCATCTTTTTTTAACTTTTTCAAAATTTCGGCTGATAATTCTTGTGGAGTAAATTCTTTATCTTTAAGACTTACGGCAATATTGTTTTGACTGTTTGAAAGTTCTGATATTTTGTAAGGTAAGATGTTATTTTCAATAATTTTAGTAACTTCATCTTCATCAAAGTTTCTACCAATCAATCTTTTAATAGAAGTAACACAATTTTCAGGATCTTGCGCTCTCCACTCCAACGCTGGCTTTCCTACAATAAATTGAGATTTTTTTAAAAAACTTAATTTTGATTGTTTTTGGACAGTTAAACATGAAGGAGTTATAGAGTCTCCCTCTGCGTTCATTATTATTTCTGACTCTACTTTTTTCACTCCAACAACTGAATTTGTTGTTCCTAAATCTATTCCTATTGATTTTCCCATTTCATTTTCCTTCCTTTTATGATTTTATATTAGTAAGAATAAGATAGCATTTTTTTAAAAAAAATCAATTTTTTTCAGTAAAAAAATAGAAATTTCTGACTTTTACAATTTTTATGTAATCCATTTGTATTCTTTTGCTATAGAGTGTTCTATATATCGGGTTTGTTTTTAGCTTCGTCCAAAGAATATGATTTTTCTAGACACTAATCATACGAGCCGTAAGCAAGAAAAATAGAAAACACTGGATTTTTAGATGACCTTAAACTTGCAACTTATGGATTATTGGATTTTGGA
>JAOZMT010000137.1 GCA_029934175.1 Victivallales bacterium
CAGCCCCTGAAAGCGGGACTCTGACTGCTTTAATTTCTAGTCCAAAGTGTAAAGTCGTTTTATGCATAATATGAAACAAACCATCTTTTTCTCATAATTAATTTTGTATTGTTTTATTTCCATAATTCTCCCCAAGTTGATAATTTGGGTTTATCAATTATTTTAGGTAAATTATAATTATTTGGATTATTTTTTAACTCATTAGTGAGATTCCCATCGACAGTTTCAAATTCAGCTAAATAATAATATGGTCTTTGACTTTGAGATATAATTTTTTTATTTAATACCATCTTTGACACTAATGAACATTTTTTTATTTTACCAAACCAACCAGTCCATTCTATTTTCCCATTTATTGTAGAATAAGAAATTAGATATTTTGCAGATAAAACACCATCAGGAATATCAATAGTATTTTTAGTTTTATCTACAGCATGAAAATAGAAAAATCCTTTTGTTTTACATTGATTTAATACATTTTCTCTTATTCCGCCAATGATTACAGATGTATCATTCGGAGGAAGCGTTAATGAATCAGGAATAAATTTATTGTTCTTTGAAATGGAAGCACTTGAAACTCCATATTGAGCTGGTAATTCTGCAATAATTTCTTTAGTCCAATATCTTTGTCTATATAATTGACTAAATTTATCAACACATAATTTTGCAGAATCTTCAAGAAATTGTTCTACATTACTCATATCTTCACTTGAACCAGGACAAACAGGAAATGCTCCAATTCCTGGAAGTAATTCATGATATCCTTGCCATTTTATATTTTTATCTGATGATCCTGGATATAAAACATAAGCTCCTTCTGTTCGTTTAATCGCATCTTTGTAAGCATGCATTTTTAATAAATCTGCTCGTTTTGATGCTATACCTTTTCGTTCACTTTCTCGTTCTTTATCTAAGTCTTCTGTGTTATCATCTCCAAATACATCATTTTCTATTTTATTTAAAATACCACCATCAAATAATTTAGCAATATCAACAATACTTTTTGCATTATTTGGATTTACTATTCTATATTTTGCATCGAAATGAATATGAACAATCCGTTCCGCGACTTCCGCATTTTTGGCTTCTTCAATCTCAATAGGCCATAATGATACTGTATAATCAGGTCGCATATATTTTGTCCAAGAACCTTCAGATTGATAAGAAGAATCTTTACTATTCCCAAATGTTCGATTATAGCAAAACATTATATTTAATTTAGTTTCTCCATTTTGAGAATAAGTCCCTGTATACTTTAAATGTTTTCCTGCTGATAATTTTAATCCAAAACCATCATCCGTTGAAGATATAAAAGGAGAATTGTTATCATCTACAGGAAATTCTTTCATTTCAAAAATTTCATTAATAGAATCTATCAATTTAAAGAAGAGCCAATATTCATAAAGAGTAGCAATATCTCGTTGCCCTCCCTTGAACATATCTTCTCCGCCTTTCCAAACAAGTTGAGCTGATAATTCAAACTGTAACCATACTCTCAATATTTCACGGTATCCCTCTTTGCGTTGAAGGACAGGACTTCCCAATGATAATTGAGTTGCATGTGATAAATCTTTAAAAAAATTATGATTCAAATAGTCATAAAGTTTATTCTGCAAAAATTCTATTTCTTTTTTTAAAGAAATATGTTTTTGTTTTTCTTCTATTAATTCTTTTATATCTTCTAAAACTCTATTAAATGTTTCCAAAGCAAATTTTATAAATCTATTTTCTGGAGTATCAAAACTATCAATATGTTCTATTGTTGTAACACTTTGTGGAACAGTAGAAAGTTTTTTATAAAGAGGGTTCGTTTTAGGCAAAGCAATTCTAGGATTATTTCTTGCCATTTGTCGAAATTCATTTGCTCCAATTCTAAAACCACCCTTTGATAAATTTTTATCTATATATTTACCTTCTGAACGAATATGCGGATTATGCAAAATTCTATTAATGGCATTCTTAAATTTAACAGAATCTATTAATGATTTTAGAAAATAAAATCGTTGTGTTAAAGTCTCAACTGATAAATCACTATTTATTTCAAAACGAGCCATAGATGGTGATTCTATTTGCATTAATAAATCATTACATTTCTCTCCAATATCAGAAAGCATTTGTTTATAATCTTTTAATGAACCTGCTTTTATTGATTGCACTTCAACTATCGCATAAGCTTTTTCTCCATCTGGATTTTCTATTTCAAATTGAATAATACCTGTATGTATTCCAGTATTAAATGAATAAAGTGTATCTTTTATCTTTTTTATTTGTTTATTGTTTTCAAGACTAAAAGAATAATTATCATTTGTTTTTATATCAAGATAATAAGTTCGCCCTTCTAACAATTGGACTTTTTCATATTCGTAATCAAAATCTCCATCAGAAAAATTGCGTTCATTATCACTTAACTCATGCAATGAATTTTCTAAATCACTAGATATTTCAATAGTTCCGCAATTTGTTTTATCATTATTTAAAAATTCTATAGTTATTACTTTACTCATTTTTTTTCAGAATTATTTTTTAATTGAGATGCTATAAAATCTTTCAATTCTTGTTTACTAGGTAATTGTAATTCATAATGCGAAACATACATATTTTCTTTGTCGGCTAATGCATATTTTACCATTTCAGGTTTGCTATCTGTGCATAATAAAATCCCAATAGGAAGATTATCTCCATCTTCCATCATTTTTTCTTTGTAATATTGAAGATAGGTATTTAATTGCCCCATATTATTATAATTAAATTCTTCTGTTTTTAATTCAATAATAACATGGCATTTTAATATTCTGTGATAGAACACAAGATCTATGAAACAATATTCATCATCTATTAAAATTCGTTTTTGCCTTGACTCGAAACAAAATCCATATCCTAATTCAAGTAAAAAAGATTGTAAATTATCCATTAAGCCTTTTTCAAGAGCCTGCTCTTCTAAAGTTTCATTTGTAGGAATATTTAAAAATTCAAAAACAAATTGGTTTTTAATTGAACTATTTATATCTGAAACATTAACTTTTTCATTTGCAAGAGCACTTAATTTTTCTTTATCCTTTGATAATCCAGAACGCTCAAAATATAAAGAATTAATTTGTCTTTTTAATTCAACAACAGTCCAAGTTCCTTTCATACATTCTAATTCATAAAATGTTCTTTTCAAATTGTCTTCAATTTTAATAAGTTCTGAAAAATGAGTATAAGATAAATTCGTTATTAATTTTTCAGCTGGAACTAATAAATCTTCTTTATCTTCTAGATTTTCATTTTGAATAAGGTCATTTTTCAAAACGGGGGTTATCAACCCCCGTTTTGAGTTTTCCTCAAAAATAGGCAATAATGAATCATTAATTTTATCATTTTTCAAAACGGGGGTCACTGACCCCCGTTTTGAGTTTCTCTTGAAAACAGGCAATAATAAATCATTTATTTCATCGTTTTCCAAAACGGGGGACAGCGTCCCCCGTTTTGAATTATCTGACAAAGCTAAATCAAAATAACTGTATGTTTTATAAAATATACGAATCCGTCTTAATTCTCGTGGACTCATATTTTTCAGGTTTTGACTTTGTAACTTTTCAGATAAGTTTTTAATAAGTTTACTATTATACTTGGCTTTTTCAGCTCCCTTTTGTTCATACTCAACAATATAATATCCAATCAACCAATTTCTTAAAGTCAATAATATATTAATTGCTGATGATGCTTTGTTTTTCAGCAGATCATCAATATCGACAATTTTTGTAACTAATTTTTCAATATTCATATTAAGCCTCCATAATTATATCTATCATAATTCTTAAAATTAAATGATGCGATATTTGGGTTTTCTATATTTTTATAATTCATACAATTTTATTTTGGGAGTTCAGAGTTTTTTATCATCTTTTTTTCAGTTGATTTAACACGCCTTTCTAATTTTTTTAAATCTTCTTCAATTGGTAAGTTTTCAGGTTTAATACCTCGTTCTCCAAGCATATTTCTAACACTTTGATTATTTTGAATATGCTCTGATGTAATTGAAAATTCTCCTTGCAAATCATTTTCTGATACATTATAATTTGTAATTTCTGTCGCTAAATTCTTTGCCGCAATTGTAACAGTAGGTAAAAAACCAGCCAGCGGTCTATTCTTTGAAATGTTTAATTTCGTTTTCATTCCTTGTGTGGTATAACCTCCAAATAATGCCTCATCTCCTTTAGAGCGAATCATTGCGAAACCTCTATCATCAACTCCTCGTTCATATATATTTTTTGATAATTCTGTTTCTGATTCTTTTAGTTTTTTTCTAGCTGCTAGACGCTCTTCTAATTTAAATCGTTCTTCTATTAACTCTTGTTTTCGTGTTTGAATTGCAAAATATGTTTGAGCAAATGCAATAATTTCTTTGCGAGGATCTCCATTTTGAGCAATCAAATAACAAGCATAACGAGTCAACATAATATCATCAATATTTCGCTTTGCTCCAGAACCAATAACGACCATTTTCGTGACATCACGAAAATGGTTATTGACATCATTCCCAACTTTTTTACATGAAGTAATTGCTTTTTGAATTACTTTTGAAAAATTCTCCCATCTATCATAACCTAAATTTTCCATTATTTCTCTCGCATACCAAAATTCAACATCTGAATTCTCTACTTTTTGAGTAATAACATCAAAATTACCACTAAACAATATTATTTTATTTTTATCCATTATATCTCCTTTATTTTAAGCCTCTGCGAAACTCGCAAATCCATCTCGTTGAACTTTTCTAAGCATTCGAAGTATCTTTTCTAAACTTGTTGGATAATAGAAATCTTTACTATTTTTACATTTATAATCTTTATCAAAATTATCTAGCCATTTATCATTATCATGTGTTTCAGTATAACAAAATTGACCTAAAGCTAATAAAATAGGTCTAAGTTTTTTTTGCGAACCGTGCAATTTAGGTAATATCTTTTGCATTATTTGAGCATCAATAGCATCTTTAATTTCCCAATTATCATTATTTGTCAATAACTTATGAAAATATACAAAGCGAGTAATCTCTTTTGCTGTTCTAAACCCAAATTCTGATTCATTTTCTGCGAGTATCGCAAATAATATTTCTAATTCAGATTTTAAATACTCTTTGTCTGTATCATTAAGATTTATATTTAACCCAAGTTTTTTATTTGCTTCTTCTACAAAACTTTCTCCAAATTCACTACCTTGACCAGCAATATTTTCTAAGTTTATATCTGATGCATGTTCTAAAAAATCTAATATCTGATCTGATTCAGCTTTAAATTCAATAACATTTGCTCGGTCTAACACTTTTGGACTAAACATATAAGTTGTTTCATCTACATTAACAGTTCCAATTATAAAAAAGTTTTTAGGTATTTTTATTGATGGCGGAACACCATCTCTATCATCTGCATCTTCATGTAAAGTTATATCTCCGCCTGATTCCATAGCTGATAAAAAATCGGAGAAATATCTTTCAACATGAGATAAATTCATTTCATCTAAAATTAAAAAATATGGTTTTGATAAATCTTGCGAAGCTCGCAAAAGTAAATCTAAAGCTGGTTTCTTTACAAAAACTCCATCATTCAAAGCATCTGGATAACCTAATAAATCATCTTTACTTGTCCAATTTGCTCCCACTGAAATTAGTTCGTATTGTTCATTTTTTCGAATTAAAATTTCTTTTTCTTCTGGAATTAAAGATTTAATATTCTCTTCAATAGTTGATTGATATAAAATTTTTGATATATAGAAATAATCATTATAAAATCCATGCTGATATTTCTGATATATTGAGTTTGAACCAACTTTATCTCGAGCTTCTTTTATATTGGTATCAATATTTATTTCACCACATTTAAATGCAAAATACCATTCTTTTAAAAGAGGTATAGGTAAAGGAATTATCTTTTTTGTATTTCCATTTTTATTTATAATTTCAAGATAATAATTACTCTGAAATATTAATTCATATTTATTTTTAAAACTCTGATTTTGTAATAAATTATTTATTAATAAAAAATTTCTTCCATTTTTAACACTTATCCACTTAGAAAAAAAATGAGATAATAAAGTTTTTCCAGAGCCAGATAATCCTGCAAATAATATAAATGGTTTTGCAAGAAGTCCTGATGAAAAATTAAGCAGTATATCTTTATTTAATATTATATTTGCGATTTTGCTTTCTTTTTGTATTTTATCAATTAATTCATTCATTTTAATTTCCTTATTTTGGGGTTGCTAACTTCATTTTTAATTGCGATTTATGCATTAATTTTTCCTTTATATTTCATATCTTCGCCTTGGAATATGATTTATTAGTTTTGTTAAATTA
>JAOZMT010000138.1:0-1875 GCA_029934175.1 Victivallales bacterium
AGTATCATAAAACCCTTCGTATCCATCAACACCTTGTTGAGCGATAAATACCGATTCAGATTCTCCTTGAACTTTAATTTCTTTCTTTTCGGTAAAATCAGATTCTCCATATTGATTGAAAGATTTAATTCTATATGTGTAAGTCGAACCACCTAAAGCCGTTTTATCACTATATGCTATGACATTTAAAGGAACAATTGCGATTTGTGCAAATTTACCATTAGCCTCAATATCCCCAACTGCTCTTTGAATAATAAAACCATACTCATCAGCTTTTTCATAAGTCCATGATAAATCAACTTGACCATCAATAGTTGATGACACTGTGAATTCTTCAGGAGTATCAGAGCGACCACTTACATTTATTGTTGAAGAATGAGAAGTAGATGTTTCTTTTCCATCACTATCAATAACAGTTAAAGAAATAGTAAATTTACCATCAGTTCTGTAAACATAAGAAGTTGTTGTTAAATTTACTCCTTGTATGATAGAACCAGAATATCCATCACCGAAATCCCAAATATAAGTTAAATTAGAATTATCTTCATCAATATCAGTTCCTGTTCCTGTTACGGTAACAGTTAAAGGAATATCTCCATTTGTAGGAGATGCAGTATCAATACTTGCAGTTGGAGCATTATTTGTATCAGGAATTAGAATATCTAAATCATTTGATGGAGCAGAAATTCCATTTTCGTTAACCGCAACAACACGATAAGTATATTTAGAATCATCAACAGTTGTTGTATCAGTATAAGATAATGAATCTGCTGCGACTTGTGCAATATCTTCAAAATCATAAACTTTCGTAAATTTGATAGCATCAAAAAGGATGTGTCCGTTACTACTATTAGCATCAATAATAACATTAGAATTTTCATCTAAATCCCAAACACCTATAGAATTCCAGGCACCATCATTTTTTTGAAAATCAACATTTACCTCAGCGCTATAAATTTGAGTCATAATTTCAATAGTTGCAGCAGAAGCCCAATCTGTTCTAGTTTCATGATTAACATCTGGATCAAAAGTGCTATTATCCGGCCACCAAAGAGATATTTCATATTTCCCTTTTTCTTTTAATTGAGGCCAAGCCACAGCAGTCCCTAAAGGAGAAATAGCTTCTCTATCATTAATTAAAGGCCAATCCATATAATGATATTTTCCACCTTCATAAGCTGTCGCATTATTTGAAGTTGTGCTTTCCCATTTTACATTCCAAGTTTTACCACCACTTTCAAAAGAAGGAGCGTCAAATTGAATAAAAGGAAAACCATCAGCATCATCAATAATAACTTCGTAATCTTCATAAGATTTAGCCGCTCTTTGAATAATAAACCCTGTTTCATTATCTGAATTATCAGCCCAAGAAATTTGAGTGTTACCTGCAATGTTAGAATCTTCTATTAAGTTCGTAGGAGCATTCGGCACATCTTCAAGAACTTCAAATGTATAAGTAGCAGAAGCAGAAGCTCCAGAATCATCAGTAACTGTTAATTTAACAGTTTTAGGACCAGAAGTTGTAAATGTATGAGTTTTTGTTTCGCCAGTTCCATCTGCACTTCCATCATTATCAAAATCCCACGAATAGCTTGAAATAGTTCCATCTGAATCAGTTGAACTAGAACCATTAAAATCTATAGGAAAGTCTTTTCTACTTTCATCATCTTTTGCGATAACCGCAACAGGAGGCGCACTTTCTTGTAATTCATAAGCACCGATATCAACTTTAGTAGGACTTTCAGCAGTATAATTATAAACTCTAGGATTTCCATCTAAATCTTTTGAAAGGATTGTGTTGCCAAGCATATATGACGCACCTTCATCTGGAATAATTTGATGTTCTATTAATTCTATAACGCTTAGAGCAACAGT
>JAOZMT010000138.1:1975-3307 GCA_029934175.1 Victivallales bacterium
ACATATTGTTTTGGATCAGATGTAGAATCTCTAACAGTATCAAGAGGAGTAACAAAAGCATCATTCCATGCAGTTGCTGGATATGTTACCGCAGGATCAGCTTCAGTATGCTCATCAGCTCCAGTTTTGATTGAAGTCCATTGATTTTGATCTGAACCAGCATCAAACACTAAACCAACGCTACTACTTGAACCATCTCCTAAATAAATAGCGTTCGCAATTTTTTCACCTGTTGCAACAGTCGTTACATTATTCCAATGTCCAGCAGTTGTATTATCAGAAGCACCTAAATCAAATGCTATAGTTTTAGTTGTTTTAGTAATTTCAGGAATAATATATCCTGTATTATGACAAGAAGAGCCTGTTGTGATATGATAATTATTGCTTGTTTTATCAATAAAAGCTGGAGCATCAGTTACACAATTTTCTCCATAATCTGAATTTAAACAGTTATTTTTTGCAGTTACATTTCCACCCTCATCTATCATTCTTTGAATAATATTACTTGTAATATTATTGCCATTTTCATCTTTACCCGTATTATTATAAACAATCGAATTTATTAAAATTTTAGCATCAACAGCACCTTCATTTGAACTATTATTAACAATCGTGCAACCCACGACAGATATCTGACTTTTTAATCCTGCAGTATAACTTGACCAGCCGACAGTATAATCACCACCAGTATTATTATAAATCAAACAATTTTCAATGCTACCAGCTCCAATAACTGTAGGACCTTGCCCTCCAATATTATCATAAATTTCACAACCTATAAGAGTTGCTGCGTTATGGTTATAAAAATCGTTTACTCCGACTCCAGCAGAAATGTCGTAAGCTTTATTATTATAAATATTACAATTCTCTACGCGAATATTAGTATCATTAGTCTCAATTTTTTTATCTCCTCCCACACAAATTGCCGCACCTACACCTTGTATAAATACTGTGAATTTTTGAACATTTTCAGTAAAGTCACTATTTTTTATCGTATGAAGACCACTTTTAACATACAAACCTGCACCGAAATTAGCGTTACCTTTTTTCAAAGTAAATCCGTCAATAACGATACTTCCTATTCCTTCATCACCAATATACATACAGCGATGACTTTGTTCCCCATCAATAATAGTAACTTCTTTGCCATGTAAAGATTTTAATGTTATTTGTTTTTTAATTTTAACAACATTATATTGACTTATATCATCAGCTGTGTAAATACCTTTGTCAACCCAAATAGTATCACCTGTTTCTGCAGCATCTACAGCAGTTTGAATAGTTGTAGCAGCTTCTTCTAAAGTTTTATAAGGATAAATATTTTTTCCTGTT
>JAOZMT010000138.1:3407-6329 GCA_029934175.1 Victivallales bacterium
AATAATATTTTCTCGAGTTAAAATATATTCTTCATTACTACCATTTGTTACTTTTAATGTAACAGAATAAGTTCCTTCTGCAGTATATTCAAAAGAAGTTGTTGCGCTTGTCGCATCAGTAACTTTATAAGTCCCATCATTATCAAAGTCCCAAGAATATTTTAAATCAGTTTTATTATCACCAACAACAGTTGCAGTAAAGTCAATAGTAGTGTTTCCGTATCCACAATATTTATTGTTGTTAAACTTAGCTAATAATTTTGTGCTATTAAACTTGTAGCAGAACGATCTATCCCAATTTTCACCGTGCATCGACCATTTACTAGAATTTTCTGGATATTTTTCGCCAGTATCTTTAATATAAAATCCACGACCACTACTAACAATAATAGAACCAAAGCCATCAACCAATTCAGTGAACGCAACTTTATTAGTTCTTGCTTGTGGAGAAGATGTATTAAGATTTTGTTTTATCTCCATTGGATAACCGTTTACCATTTTTCCTTTATTATCAAGAGCAACAATTTGAATAACTTCTTTTTCAGGATTTAATTGGTCTATAAAAGGTTCTCTAAGATATATAATGTTAGGAAAACCATCATCATTAACATCCACAACAGCCGAAGGTCCGACTATTTTCATGTGAGAAGAGTCAATTACAGGAAAACCATCAACAACAGAACCATCAGAATGTAAAGCTCTTAACATTCTAAGAGGAGTTCCTTTGTTTTCAGTCCCAATTATTTCAAGTTTATTATCTCCGTCTAAATCCGCAACCGCTATAGTATTTGAATCCATACCCGATCTTTTAGGAAATCCAGGAAGAACATTTCCTGTTTTTAAATCATGAATAAATAAATTAGCTTTAATACCATCTCTAACAAGGTTACTTAATACATCAAGATACCCATCATTATTAAAGTCAGCTAAGATAGGATAATAGTAATCAACAAAAGCCCATTCTCCAAGATCAATTTCTTGTTTTTGCACTCCTTCATTATCTACAACAATAATTTTAGCATGACTTCCATCAGCTATTAAATCATGAGAACTCGGACAATAAGCAAAAACAACATCTAAACTTCCATCATTATCTACATCACCAATTGCAGGAACTGAATAATCATGATCGTCTTCAGGTATTTTACTCCAAAGGCGAACTGGCGACATTGTCTTACTTCCATTAAAAACATTAACAGCAACTAATTCATTTTTAACTTTCGAAGATCCACCCTCGGGTTTATAGTATATTTTATTTTGAAGAAGTAAATCATCTACTCCATCTTCATTTAAATCAACAGCTGTTACAGATGATAAAAATCCCAAATTTATACTTTCATCACCTTTTTCAATTTTTTTAAATAATGTTCCATCTGCATGAATAATATAAATAGTTGTTTTATTAGCATCAAACTCATTCATAAATACAGCTATTTCTTTCCCGTTTTCTGTAACTCCATCAAAATTTCCAATTGTAGGCCAATTTAAAGAATATATCAAACCTGACCCTTTTTCTATATCATCATAACTCCATTTAAAACCACCGTCTTTATCAAAACAAAATAACATAGTTCCAAATGTTCCAACTATTTCTTGACCTCCATCACCATCTAAATCTCCTACAGTATAATGCTGAACATTGTTACTAAAGATTTTTATAGTAATACTTTTTCTGTCGATTTCAGTGTTTGTCGAATCTCGTAAAACAATAGAAAAAGTTTCTTGTTTCCCCCATAAACTATCATCATTTGCAATAGTAATTCCCAAAGTTTCATCAGGTAAAACCTCTGCATCTTTTTCATTCAAATTAGGAACTTCATAAGTTGGTCCAACAGCAGTTAAATTATCAGATAAATCTTCAATATTTATAGTTAAACCTGTTCTACCATTTTTCCAAGTTCCTAAAATAGAACCGATATAAATAGTTGCTCCAGGAATAGGTTTTATTTCATTGTCAATAGTAACATCCCAAAAAAGAGTATCTTCATCAAAATCTAACATTTTTTCAACATTAAGTCTTCCAGTTCCTAATTTTCCGACAAAATCTTCATTTGTAGGTAAAGCATAAACATTATCAGTCGATGCTTTTAAAACACTTTCGTAAACAAATGGATGTAAATCTGGATATTTTGCTACTAATAATGAAATCGCTCCAGCAGCATTTGGACATGCCATACTTGTTCCACTCATAATTGCTAGTTTTTTATCTTCGGTCAAATTAACATTATCAGGATGTTCTCCTTTAGGATATTTTAAATCTCTAGATCTTAAAGATAAAATATCAACTCCCGGAGCCATAATATCTACACTTGAACCAAAATTTGTAAATGTCGCTCGTGTATCAGATGAATCAGAAGCAGCCACACTAATTACACCTTTCATAGCAGCAGGATATGACGGCAATTCAGTATTACTATTACCAGCAGCAGCAATAAAAACCGCTCCTTGTTCATTAGCCCAAGTAATCATATCTTGTAATGCTTGATTATAACCAAACCCACCCCAACTATTACTTAAAACCTTAGCTCCATTTTTAACAGCATATTCGATGCAAGGTAATGCAGCACTTGTTCCACCTGAACCACTTGCTGAAAATATTTTTAAAGACATTATTTTTGCATTAGGGTTCATTCCAACAATACCGTTATCATTATTCATTTCTGCTGCAATTGTTCCTGAACAATGTGTTCCATGTCCGTGATCATCAAAAGGATCACTGTCCCCATTAGCACCATCCATTCCATAAATATCATCTATGTAACCATTTCCATCATCATCAAAATCATCTGTTCCATTTAATTCAGCTTCGTTAATCCATAATTGATTAACAATATCAGAATGATAATAATCAATTCCAGTATCAAGAACAGCAACAATAATTTCATCAGGAGGTAATTTATCTGCGAGATACGCAGTTTCCCA
>JAOZMT010000139.1 GCA_029934175.1 Victivallales bacterium
TGGACTACGAAAATGTCGAAAAAGGTTATATGCTGATTATGAGCAAAAATAAAACTAAAGAATTTAAAACGACTACTGAAAATGGTATCTTTATGGCTTGGGTTTAAGTAATTTTGAATTGAGAAAAATAGAAGTAACGCAGATATTCTATTTTCATAGTTCAGCAGGCATTTGCTTGCTGTGTAATATATTACTAATATTTCGGGATTCGATTTTAGAGAAAACAAGCAATAAAACTTGCGAAGCAAAAAGTAACGCAGGCATCTTGCCTGCAAAGTATCGTAAGGCATCTTGCCTGGAGTGTGCGAAGCACAAAAAAATATAGTTTTACAAAAAGTAGATTAAATTCTTGTGCTTATTTGCTACGCAAACATCGCACAGCAGGCAGGATGCCTGCTGGACTTTGCAGACAAGATGTCTGCGTTACTTTGTTTGATTTAATCTGAAAATCCTTAGTTATAGTATTCTCAAATGCATTGTCCGCAAAAATTTCTATGGAATATTGGAGAAAATGAATCCAGAAATGTTAGATATTATACACAATAAATTCAGTTTAGAGTATTCAATTTAATAAGAATTTTTATTTTCGTATGTTTCTTGTGCGTTCTGCTAGTAAAATTACATCTCGTAAGTTTTCTAAACTTTTAGCTTTTAGCCATTTCTTAGTGAATGTTTGATTTTGGACCATTTGTGCAATAGCCATTAAAGTAGTTAAATGAAAGTTTCGTTCATCCATTGTTCCTGATAATACAAACATTATTTGGACTGGATCTTGCTCTTTATCAAAAATAACTCCTTGTGAACTTCGCACAAGGCAAATATTAAATTTTTCTTTTCCAGGTAAAATAAGATGCGGTATTGCCAAACCAGGTGCTATTATTGTTGAAGTATCTTGTTCTCGTTTTATTAATAAATCATAAACGGCTTTTTCTGATAATTCTACTTTTTCTGCAATAGCATTTGCGATTTGTGCAAAGGCATCTTCCATCTTTTCCATTTTAGGCAAATCTAAAATAGTTGCAGTTTTTATCAGTTTATCAAAACGGTCTTCTTCGATATCATCTCGCTCCAATAAAATCTCTTTCAATTCAGAATTTAAAAATTTTGAGTGCATTTCTTTTGCTGTAATTCTATTAACAAGATGTATCATCGCAGATTCTCTATTTGAATGAATTCTTCCATAAACCCAATACCATAATAATCCAAAAACTAAAAATATAACAGTGAATATTAATGGAGTTGCTCCCATATCAATGATAACTAAAATGTATATAATTACACCAAATATTTGAACCCAAGGATAAAATGGACTTTTGAATTTAGGTCGATAATTTTGAAGTCCACTTTCACGCATTATAATTACTGCAATATTTTCAACCGCAAAAAGAAGTATCATTATAGTAGATGCTGTTTTTACTAAATCCTTAAGGTCAAGAAATAAAATCGTAATTAGCATAAATACTGTTGTGAAAATTATTCCTGAAAAAGGAGTTTGATATTTAGGATGTAAATTCGCAAAAGTTGATGGTAAAAGTTTATCTTTACTCATAGCCATTGGGACGCGTGAAGCTGTAAGAATTCCTGCATTTCCAGTTGATACAAAAGCTAAAACTGCACCTATCGCTAATAAATATTTCCCGAAATCGCCCATAAAAATAGCTGCTGCATCAGATATCGGAGTTAAAGTTGGGATGCCATTATTTACAAGACCGTCACCTAAAACTCCGATTGTTACAAAAACCACTAATGCATAAAGTGTAGAAACAACTAAATAAGATGCTATCATACTCAAAGGAATATTTTTTGCAGGGTTTTTGACTTCTTCTGCGACACTTGCAATCTTTGTTAATCCTCCATAACTAATAAAAATAAGACCAGCTGCTGCTAATAAATCATAATTATTTTTTCCCTCTTTTAAAAATGGGGTTAAATTTTCAACTCTTACTTCTCCTATTCCCATAACTATAAATAATCCTAGAACAAATAGTAAACCAAACACAAGAACAGTTTGAAGGTTTCCTGCATGTTTAGAGCTAATTAAATTAATAATTCCAAATAAAATACAGAAAAAAGATGCTATTAATTTTATTTGAAACAGTGATATGTCAGGATAAATATAAGTTACAAAAGCCCCAATACCCAAAAGAGCAAAAGCCGTTTTAAAGCACAATGCAAACCAAGAAGCCAAGCCTCCAAGCGTTCCAAGTCCTGCTCCCATACTTCTGTCAATAAAAAAATATGTTCCTCCAGCTTTAGGCATTGCTGTTACTAATTCACTTTTACTTAACATTGCAGGAATTATAAGAAAACTACCTAGAATATATGCGACAAATGCAGATGGTCCAATATCTAAATAGACTATTCCAGGTAAAATAAATAAGCCAGAACTAATCATTGTCCCTGATGCTATACAAAATAAATCTATAAAACCTAATTCTTTTTTCATTTTCATACTTATTCATTCCTCTTTTATTAACTTTTTTGCAAATATTATATTCTCTAATAGTATATCATCTTATTTAAAGAAAAGCAAATTTTTTTACTGTAATAATATGAAAATTTCTGAAATGTTAATTGATATAAAAAATAACAGCTATTTTGAGGGAGGATTTACTTTGTTAGTTTATATTTATCAAAATAACTTGAAAAAACTTGACTTTTTTTAATAATGTGATAAATTCAAATAGAGTTTTTATAAAAATAAATAAACAATGGGGAATTTTAAATGAGAAGTGATATTATAAAAAAAGGAAATGAACGCGCTCCGCATAGGTCTTTGATGCGTGCTACTGGTGTTAAAAATGAAGATTTTGCAAAACCTTTTATTGGGGTTTGTAATTCATATACAAATGTTGTTCCTGGGCATTGTCATCTTAATAAAGTTGGAGAACTTATTTGTGATGAAATTCGTAAGGCTGGAGGCGTGCCATTTGAATTCAATACAATGGCTATTTGTGATGGTATTGCAATGGGACATAGTGGTATGAAATATTCTTTACCTAGTAGAGAATTGATTGCTGATACTGTCGAATCTATGTGTTCTGCTCATCCGTTTGATGCAATGATTTGTATTCCAAATTGTGATAAAATTGTTCCTGGTATGTTAATGGCTTCTATGAGATTAAACATCCCTACAATATTTGCTTCTGGTGGTCCTATGGCTGCTGGTAAAATGGAGGATGGTTCGGTTTGTGATTTGATTTCTATTTTTGAAGGTATTGCAGAGCATAAACAAGGAACTATCGAACAAGAAAAACTAGATGAATTAGAGGCTGAAGGATGTCCTTCATGTGGCTCATGTTCTGGTATGTTTACTGCAAATAGTATGAACTGTTTAACTGAAGTTTTAGGCATGGGATTACCTGGGAATGGAACTTTTTTAGCGACTACTGAAGAAAGAAAAAATTTGTGGATAAATGCAGCAAGGCGAGTTGTTGAAATGGCAAATGATAATGCTCCATTACCAAGAGATGTTGCAACAAAAGAAGCATTTATCAATGCTTTTGTTGTTGATGTAGCAATGGGGGGAAGCACAAATACTGTCCTTCATACTTTAGCTATTGCCAATGAAGCTGGTGTTAAATTAGACTTAAAAAATATTGATAAAGTAAGTAGAGAAACTCCAAATATTTGTAAAGTATCGCCATCTAGTCAATATCACATGGAAGATGTAGATGCAGCTGGTGGAATTAGTGCAATAATAAAAGAAGTTGCACAAGTCGCAAAGAATTTTAATCCTGATTGCATAACTGTATCAGGAAAAACTATAGGAGAAATTGCACAAGCCGCAAATAATCCAGATGGAACTGTTATTAGAAAAATAGATAATCCTTATAGTGCAGATGGTGGACTTGCTATTCTTTTTGGTAATATTGCAGAAAAAGGATCTGTTGTTAAAACTGCAGGAGTCGCAAAATCAATGCATATTCATAAAGGACCAGCTGTGATATTTGAATCACAAGATGATGCTTGTGATGGTATTTTAGCAGGAAAAGTAAAGGCTGGCGATGTTGTTGTTATTCGTTATGAAGGCCCTAAAGGAGGACCTGGAATGCAAGAAATGTTAGCTCCTACAAGTTATATAATGGGGCAGGGGTTAGGAGAAAAAGTTGCATTGATAACAGATGGTAGATTTAGTGGAGGAACTCACGGTGCATGTATTGGACATATTAGTCCAGAAGCTGCAGCTGGTGGTGTTATTGGGTTAGTTGAAGAAGGAGATATTATTTCAATTAATATTCCTGAGCGTTCAATAAATCTTGATGTTACAGAAGAAGAATTAGAAAAAAGACGAAGTGCATTTGTCCCTCCTGAACCTAAAAAATTAACAGGTTGGTTGAGACGATACGCAAAACTTGCGACTAGTGCAGATACAGGAGCTGTTCTAAACTAAAATGCAAAAAAAATCAAAATTAATTATCACCTGTGGTGGCACAGGTGGTCATTTTTATCCTGGGCTAACTATAGCTAAGGAATATAAAGAGCAAGGCAATGAAGTTGAATTGTTTATTAATGGCAAGAATGCAGATAGTCAAGCTCAAATAGCAAAGGATAATGGATTAAATTCGATAATTGTTCCATCGGCTCAAATTCCTAAATCAATATGGGGATATTTGCCTTTTTGCATAGAAATATTATCTGGTATAATGATAGCAAGGAAAGAATTTAAAAGATTTCGACCTAATGTATTTTTAGGTATGGGAAGTTTTACGGCTGTTCCTTCTGCATTAGCCGCAAAATTAATGGGAATACCTATAGTTTTACACGATGGAAATGCAAAAATTGGTAAAGCAAATAGAATTCTATCAAGAATATCAAAGGTTTTATTAACAGCCTTTCCGCCTGTCAACTCAAAAGCTATTCATTGCAAATTAAAACATTTAGGAATGCCTGTTAGAAAAGAGTTATTAGATAAAAACATATCAAAATCAGAAGCTATTGAAGAATTAAATTCAAAATTTAAAGTCCAATTTAATGCAGAAGAACCAATAGTATTAGTTTTTGGAGGAAGTCAAGGAGCAAAAACATTTAATGAAAATATTCCTAAGTCTATAAAAAAATTAGACAGACCTCCACAAGTAATTCATTTGACTGGAATAGGTAAAAAATATACTACAAAAGATAGTTATAGTGACAATTTATTTAATCTTTTATTATTAGAAACATCAAATGAGATGTCCCTTTTTTATACGCTTGCAGATTTAATTATATGCAGGGCAGGGGGGAGTTCGATTGCTGAAGTTGCATTGTTCGCAAAATATGCATTATTGATTCCATATCCGTATGCTGCTGAACTTCATCAAGAAGATAATGCTGCATATCTCGCAAGTTCAGAAGGAGCAAGTGTAATAAAAGACAAACAATGCACAGAAGAGGTTTTGATACCATTTTTATCTGATTGGCTTTTAAATAAAGATAAATTTAATAAATTAGGTAAAAAGTCTGCGAAGTGTGCAAGTCCTAATGCTACTTATGAAATTATTGAAATTATCAATGAAATATGATTAGTAAATTAGTCAATTATAAAAAAAAGTAAATTTTTTTCTATTTTACTTGAAATTTCGCAAATTTATAGGATAATTATATATATAATAAAATTTAATTATATACAAAAAATAAAATTTAAAAAATAAAGGAGATTATAAGATGAGAAGATATACAAAAGAACATGAATGGGTTTTTATTAACGAAGATGAACATGATGATGAGGCTGTGATAGGAATATCTGAATATGCTGCAAAAGAATTAGGTGATATAACATTTGTAGAATTACCAGAGTGTGGCGATGATATTATTCTTGGAGATCCAGCAGCTGTTATTGAGTCAGTAAAGGCTGCATCAGACTTGTATACACCAGTGAGTGGAAGTATTGTTGCTGTTAATGAGAAATTAGAAGAGGAACCTTCACTTGTAAATGATGATCCAGAAGGAGAAGGTTGGATATGTAAACTTTCGCATGTTGACCTTAAAGAAATTGAAGACCTTATGGATGAAGAAGAATATAAAAAATTCTTAGCATCAAAATAAAATGGAGTTTCCAAAAATAAAGTAACGCAGACATCTTGTCTGCATTACTTTTTAATTCGCAAGTTTTATTGCTTGTTTTCTCTAAAATAGAATTCTGAAATGTTAATAATAATAACAACTTAATGATTGTTTTTTATGTTACTTGAATATCACCTAAATAAACAAAAAAAGTATATATTCAGTAAACCCCATTTTATCACAAAGTAGACGAAGTTTTTCACAAAGAACACAAAGGTTTTCTTTGTTGGCGTTGTTTCTAACTCCGTCCAGTCATTCTTTAGACAGGATAACAA
>JAOZMT010000140.1 GCA_029934175.1 Victivallales bacterium
ATTATAAAATACTTACCTCGTTCAATTAACTCAATAGTTTCTTTTAATTGTGGAGTTGTATCAACCATATAATGCTTTTTAGGCACACATAAACCTGTATCATTAAATTCTTTTTTCATATTTTATTCCTTATTTATTAAGCTTTTTACTTGCTAAGTCTCTATATTCTTTTAAATCTGGAGAAATTGTAGCCTTTACTATATCATAATATTCTTTAGCTTCAACTTTATTATCAGAAATGTCTCCTAGTTTTATTAGAATTGCTGCATTGAAATATTTTAAATCAGGATAAAGTTTCATCTTTGATTTTAAAGAGACAGCTGCTTTTTCATTATCTTTACCTAATTCCCAATCACTTAATATTTTCAAAGTATATTCATCCATTATGGAATTTGCAAAAATAATATCACACTGCTCCATTGATTTTCTCATATCAGATGATGCAAATTGATTACGCAGATTATTATGCCATTGGAAATTAAAACTTGCTTGTTTTTTAGACTTTTTATTTACTTCTATTATTTTATTTGGTTGATATTCTTCTTCATCAGTTTTTATATTTCGTGTTATTGAACCATTTATATAAACTTTACTTAAAGGATTTATAGCAATACGAATACCTTGAATAGAACTTCTAAAAGTTGCTTTATTCGTATCACGAGCTCCAGAACAAATCCACTTATATTCACTAAACCAGCTACCTCCACGACTGCTACGCTTAATTCCCTCTTTTCCTCCGTGTGGATCAACTTCATAATGTAAATAATCTTTTTGAATATCATCACACCATTCATAAACATTCCCATGCATATCATATAGTCCATAAGCATTTGGGGGATAAGAGCCAACCGATTCGATAGAACCTTTTTTATTAACTTCATTTTTAGACAAATCACCTCTAAAAACTATTTGTTTTCTATCTGTTTTATCACCAAAATAAGTGACAGATTTAGTTCCTGCACGACACGCAAATTCCCATTCAGCCTCAGTTAATAAACGGAAAGTTCCCTTTGGGAGATTTTCATATTCACATAATTTATCTAAAAATTTAATTGAATCAAAATAGCTTACATTATTTACAGGAGCATCACTACCAGTTTCTTTAAATCTTGATGGATTTTCTTGCATAATTTTTTCATATTGACCTTGTGTAATTTCGTATTTGCCCACATAAAAAGGTTTTGTTAATTTCACTTTATGTTGAGCTATATCTTTTTGTTTATCTTTAACGCTACTAGGAATACCCATTAAAAACGAACCATTTGGAACTAATCTAAAAGCAATATCACTTTTCATTGTTTCAATTTCTAATGGTAAATGCAATTCTTCAATAACTTTTCTTTGATTATTTAAAGCTTCTTGACTACCTTCTGCAAGGTTAGAGATATTTGCGAACTGTGCATTATCTACTTTATTGAAATATGCACCAGTGTTTTCTTTTTTTTCTTCAATTTTTAAATCTTCTTTGATAGGTTCTTTCGTTTTTCCTGCTCCGCCCCATTTAAAAGGATCTTTTATTATTCTAGGATTTCCACTTTTTCTGCATTGAAATTTTTCTTCAAATGATAAATTAAATAATAAATTTGGTGCAGTTTTTATATTTTGATCTTTTAAAATATTAATTTCAGTTCCAGATAATGCTTTTGTCCAAACTCTAAAGTTTTCAATTTGACCATATAATGAATCCTCTCTTTTATACAAATCATAACCAATAAAAGCATGAAATGGTCTTGCATCTGTAAAATTAATATTCGTTCTTATTTTATATTTTTGCCTGCCATTTAAATAAAAATAACTATGAGTTTTATCAATCGTTATTGCACAATGAAACCATTTATTTTTCTTTAAAGCACCTTTAAAATTTTCACAATTTTTACCGAATCTAACATGAGCAAAATTTGTTCTTTTTCTATTACATACATTAAAATTAAACCCAGGAGTTTTGCCAAATTCAAAAAATCTTGAATAATTACCAAAATCTTTCCATTTAACCCAACCTTCCACCGTAACCTCTTTTAAATTTTTTAATTTACTTACAGGTAGTTCTAAATAGCTACCTTTACCATCAAAATCCATAATATGATTAACTTGATTTGAAGGATAAAATGTCATATCTTTTAAAATCTTAGTTCGTGCTTCAGCGTTCTTTATTTTTTTTATTTCTTGAATTACAATGTCTAATAGTTTATTTGATTTATCATAGTTAATAGTCGCTTCCTCCCAGTTTTCATTTTGAACAAAACCTTCAAATTCATTCATTAAATCCTTGATTTTATTAAAATCTTCGGATTTATACTTTTCTAATTCAGAAATATTTACTTTGTCTAACTGTTTCTCCCATCGTTCTCTCATCATTATGGAATTTTTATAATTATCAACAAAGCTCAAACATTTTGCATAGTTCGCAATCGCTGCTTCTAAAGAAACAATACTTTTAGCAAATTCATTTTGTTTTAAATAAGCATTTCCCATTTTAAATGAACTAAATGCAATTTCATAATATTTTTTTGCATATTCCGCAGAATTTATAATATCAGCCTTTTTTTGTGCATCAATAGCTTCTTGTTTTTTATTTAATGCAGAAGTTATTAATTTATTTAACAATATTAATTCGGTGCTATCTTTTATCACTTTTTCATATTTATCAGATAGATTTTCGTATCGTTTCATATTAAAAAAATTATTTGTCGTAGTCAATAATAATTCTATTAAATCATATTTTTCTTCTAAATTATAATCCGATTGCAAATCTTTTATTTTTTTGAATTTAATTTCCGCCTTACTTTTCAATAAGATAAGAGAATCTATGTCTATTCCAGATTTTGCGACTTGTGCAATAATTTCAGGTTCTATTGCGACCTGTGCAGAATCTACCTCTATATTATCTACGATTTGTGCAGAATTCATCTCTATATCATCTGCGATTTGTGCAAAATCATTTGCGGTTTGTGCAAATTCATTATATTTATTATTAAAAAAATTAAGTAATAAAACTGCACAAGTCGCAAAAATCAATAACATTAATCCTGCAATTATTCCACATAACCCCTTTTTACTTTTTTTGGGAGGAATAGATTTTAATGTATAAGGTTGATTATTAACAAAAAGTTCTAAATCTTTCCGCAAGTCATAAACAGTATTATATTTTTCATTGTGCTTTTCCATTCCGTGTTCAATCATATCATTTAAACTATTTGAAATAATATTATTTATAGAGTTGCCCGCCAATGGTAATACATCAGAATCTTTCGCCATCATTAATAGTTCAATATTTGCAAGTTTTTCATTAGAAGATAATGTTTGCTTTGTCTTTTTATTATAGATGACTTGATATGGTTCAACTCCAGCAACAAGCGAATATAAAGTAGCTGCGAGTGCATAAATATCAAAATTAACATTAGGTTGCTTACCTAAAACTTGATTAAGAGACATATAATTAGCAGTCCCCATAACCGTTCCATCCATTGTCACATTTGTAGATTCTTCACTTCGAGCAATACCTAAATCTATAAATTTTACAATACCATTCTTAATCATTATGTTTTCAGGCTTTATATCACGGTGAATAATTCCATATTCGTGCATATTTTCAACAGCCTTACACGCCTCAATTATATATTTCACTCGCTCCTTGATTTCATCTGCATTTTGACATTTTTTTATATATTTATCAGCACCTTTATAGCCATCAAGCAGTTCCATTAAATACGAACCATCGCCATTTAAATAAACCTTAATTATATTTTCATGTTGCAACATATTTAAAATCATAAATTCTTCTTTTAATCTTTCAAGAATCGCACTATTTTCAGTAAAAGAAGATTTTAGAGCAAAGGTCATATTATGTGGCAAAGGTTTATTTAAAGTAACAAGCCAATGTTCAAGTTCATCAATTGACATATCTGCGAGATGTGCAATTCTCTCATCTACATATTTTTTTTGCTCACTTCGCAAAATTTTAACAGAATCACTTAAGTCTTCCCTGGATTTTTGGACTTTAATACCTTTTTCAGTTTTTATAATTTTATCTAATTGTAATTTTTTATGATGTATTTCTTTGCGAATTGTGCTAAATCTCATTTCAACATCACGAAAATCTCCACGCACTTCTGCCCAAGCCGCAACTTCTGCAAGAAATGCTTTATATTCTGATGAGTTTTTATTTACAATAACCTGTTCAACAAGTCCCATTCCACCTTTGCCAATAACATTTCCCTTTACAATTAAATCAGCCTCAGGTATATGTTTTATACTTATCGTTTTAAATGACTCTTTCATAATTAATATTCATTCTCCCATGGTAAATTTTCTTGTTTATATTTAGTGTCTCCATATTTTTTACAGTCTTGTAATTTTTTATTAAAAGAATTGTTTATTAGTAAGCCTTTTGCAGATTTTATATTTTTAACTTTAACCTCTTTCATTTCATCTTCCGTCAATGCTTTTGTCCAAATCCTGACATTTTCCATTTGTGCATTTACAAAACTTATTTTTTTCTTTCCAGACTTTCCTAATGAATATTCTTTAAAAACAAATTCTCCTTCAACCTCAACCTCCCAAACTTTTAAGCCATTACAATAAAACTTTGCAATATTATTTTTAAATGAACAAGCTAAATGATTCCAAGAGTCAGTCGTTAGCTGGATTTCAGAGAAACTTTTATATTTACCTGGAACACGAAGAAATAAATTTTCTGTTGCTTTGTGCTGAGAGATACGAAATGGACCGAACTTTATAAATGAATTATATAATTTTATTTCCCTAAAATTGACCCAACCTTCAAATGTGAACTCTGATAAATTATGCAATTTTTTAGAATCTATAATAATATGGCTCTTATTTCCTCCAAAATCCATAACATAATTTTTTGTATTTGGTGAATATAAAACAATATCATCTAAAACAGAACCCGTTATTGTTTTATGTTTAACTTGTGCCATTAAATCTTTATATTTAACATTGGATATTTTTATATTTCCACCTACAGGATGAATTTGCATTGATACATTACTATAAATATCAAGTTTGTTTTTTCCCGAATAAATAGATTTTCCATTTACTTTTAAAGTTAAATTTTTATTTGATACTTTCAGCGATATATTATTGTCTTTCCCAAATTTAAAGTTTTTAAAATATTTTTTTATTTGTTTACCATTTTCTACAAAAATTAAATATTGCTTAAAACTAATAATCATTAGTCTTATATAATTTTCTTTAGACTCTCGTTTTATGTTAAGAAAAAAGCAACAAGTTTTTGTCTTTTCGATATTTAAATCAAATTCCAACTCAAAATCTTTCTTTTGTCCTATGGTCAAATAATTTCTATCTGAGTTTTTTATATAATCTTTATGAAACTTTCCATTTTTTTCATTAAACTTATCTTTATTTGAAAAGAATTTTACTAATTCTTCATCTTTAAGTATATCATTTGAGTTCATCTTTCCATACATACTAAAAAATACTGCACTAATAATTACAATCAATAATTTTTCTTTCATTTTTTTATTCTCATTTTAACTAACATATTATTTCTCTCTACCAGTCAAAATCAACATACAAATCTGGATGCGATTTTTTGAGTTGTTCTATCTCTTTTTTATCATAATCTTTCGATAATGTTAAATTACTTAATTCTTTACAGTTTTTAAGTGGAGATAAATCTTTAACTTTGGTGTTACCTATTTCTAATGTCTTTAAAACTAAACAACCTTTTAATGGCGACAAATCGCTAACTAGACTATCTTTTACTTTCAAATCATCTAATTCTGTTAAATTTCCTAAGCTCGATATATCTTTTATATTTGAACTTGTTAAATCTAAATAAACTAAATGCTTTTTATCAGCTAATACACTTAGATTAGATATATTACTTTTAGAAATTGTAATATTTTTAATCTGTTTCATATTTTTTATTGCAGATATATCTTCTAAACTGGTGCATTCAGTAATAGTTATTTTTTTCAAGTTTTGACATTTTTTTAGAAAATTAATATCTGTTAAATTGGAATTATAGACAGTTGTAAATTCCTCAAGAGAGGAAATTCCATTTAAATCATTCATTTCTTTTGCACTTATAGGTTTTGGTGTATTCATTCTAACATCTAATTTTTTCAAATTCTTCATTTTAGCAACAATTTTTAAAGACCCTTTATCAAATTTACCGCCATGAAGTTTTAATTCTTCTAATTTTTTCAATTTACTGACAAATTTAATATTTGTTGAACCAGTAAAAGGATCAGAAGGATTAAGGGTTAATGATTTTAAACTTGATAAACTTGATAATTTATCCATAT
>JAOZMT010000141.1 GCA_029934175.1 Victivallales bacterium
CAAAGGTTTTCTTTGTGAAACTTAGTGTTTAACTTTGTTTCCTCTGTGGTTAACTGAATATATACGATACTGGGAAATGCACATCGCTTGTTTAGGAATAAATCCTTAAATCAAGCATCTTTATCAGTATCTTAACATTCTGCCACTGAGACGGATGGCGCTCCATTTTATTAAATCAACACTCGCTAATTTATTAATTTAAGTTCTATTAATTTTTCTTTAAGAGTTTCTTTTGAAATAGGTTTTGTCAAATAGCCATCACATTGTTCATGAAAAGCTTTTATAATACTTTTACTATCATCAAGAGCTGTTGTCATAACAATTTTGCAACCTTTTAGTCCTATATCAGTTTCTATCTTACGAATCTGTTTTAACGCTTCTTGTCCATCCATTTTTGGCATCATAATATCAAGACAAATCAAATTATAAAGGTCTCCAGTTTCAGTTGATATTTTGACCGCCTCAACCGCTTCTTGACCATTTACAGCAATATCGCAAGAGCCATATTCTTTTAAAATATTTTGCATCACAGTCCTTACAACAAAGTCATCTTCTACTAATAAAAATCTCATTTTATATTCTCCTTTTGTTATTATTAATCATCTAAATCCAAAACAGATTCAAGATTTTTTCTACATTTTCTGAAAATCCAGTTTAAAGTATCAAAAAGCTCTTGAGGATGTCTTGAAGAATAAAAGCGTGTATCAAGTTTTAATACATTATTTTCTAAAACACCAAATTCCCACTCTTTCCCAGTTGAAACCAAACCAAAAACTGGGACTTCAAAACCATTTTCTTTGTTGACTTTATGTGTTGTATACATTTCAGCTGCCACTTGTCCCCAGCCAGCAACAAAATCATCTTTCTTTGCTTCTCCTAAACATAAAATAGGCGTTCCCAATGAACTATCATCCCTTGCTTTTGTTCCGAGAATATAATCAGGATACCCCTGTAATATTTCATCACCCTCTATTCCAAAAGCAATATGTGAAAAGACAGACAATTTATTCGGATAAGCAACTTCCCTAATAATAGGAGAAATTAAATTTTCACAAATAGAAATCTCACTAGCCATAGTTGCCCCATCTTCAAGACTTCGGTTCAGCATTTCGATAAAATAATCATTTATTTTAAAAGCTTTTGTTTTTAGAAAGTTTGTTCTTTTAACATAAAGATCAAGTTCTTCTGTTACCTGTTTTAATGATTTAAAATCTGTATAAGCCATTTTATATTCTCCTTTTTTTATATTTAATCTTCTAAGTCTAAAATAGATTCAAGATTTTTGCGACATGTGCTAAATATCCAGTTTAATGTATCAAATAATTTTTGAAGCTCTGAAAATGAATAGCTTCTACTATCTATTTCTAATAAATTATTTTCCAATTTCCCAAATTTCCATATTTCACCATTTGAAACTAAACCAAAAATTGGAATTTCAAAACCGTCATCTCTATTTTTTTTCTGAGCAGCATACATTTCAGCAGCAACTTGCCCCCAACCAGCAACAAAATCATCTTTTTTTGCTTCTCCTAAACACAAAACAGGATTTTTAATAGACATTGCATCATCTCCAATTACTCCAGCCATATAATCTGGCGTGCCATTCAACTTATCATTCCCTTTAACTTTTAAAGGTGTATGAGAAAAAATAGTTAATTTATTTGGATACGCAACTTCTCGTAAGATAGGCGATATAATTCCTTCACAAATCGCTACTTCACTTAAAAACATACCAACATCTTTAAAATTTCTATTTATTTGTTCTAAGAAAAATTTATTAATCTCAAAATGTTTTGTTTGCAAAAACTCTGTTTTTTTAATTTTAATTCCTAACTCTTCATGAACTTGTTTTAATGATTTAAAATCTGTATAAGCCATTTTAGTTCATCTCCTGTTTTATTTCTTCATAAATTTCTATTAGTTTGTTTAAATTTACTCCAACTTTATCAAAATTCAAGTATTCTTTCTCTATATTTTCTGCATATTTCGCAATATCTGTCATTCCTAAATTTCTCAAAGCAGATTTTATCGTATGAGCATAAAGTTGGATGTTTTCATTTTCATCATTAGAAAAAGCTCTTTGCAAGTTATCAAGCTGTTCGTCTATTTCATCAAAAGTTAATTTAATCATATCATTGCCTAAATTGTAGAGTTCATCAAAAGATGATTGATTTTTGATAAATGGGCTTAAAGCTTCATATTTATTATCTGATTTTTTTATATCTTCCATTGGAATATTATTTAGATATTTTTTCATCATTTTATCTAACTCAAGTTTTACAATAGGTTTTTGAATATAATCATTCATTCCAGACTCAAAACATCTTTCTCTATCAAAATTAGATGTGCTTCCAGTAGTTGCAACAATTGTAACTGGAGAAATATTGTTATTTTTTTCAATTTTGCGAAGTGTGCAGGTAGTTTCAAAACCATTTAAATCTGGCATTATACAGTCCATAAAAACAAGATCAAAATTCTCTTTTTGCAATGCCTCAATAGCATCATTTCCGTTGTCGACAAGTTTTGTTTGAACACCATAAGGCTTTAACATTAAAGCAAGAACTTGAAGATTAAAATTGTTATCATCAACAATAAGAACTTTATTTTTAGATATTCTCTTAATAGTCTTTTCAGTTAAATTAGTAAAATTTTCAGCTTCTTTGATTTCATCTACCATTTCTAACTTTAGATTAATCGTAAATATACTCCCTTTTCCCACTTCACTTTTGACAGCTATAGAACCATTCATCAACTCAATTAGATCTTTTGCTATTGTTAAACCTAATCCAGTTCCACCAAATTTGCGTGTCGTTGAACCATCTTCTTGAGTAAAGTCCATAAATATTTTTTCTAAATTCTCCTCTTTAACACCAACTCCAGTATCTTCAATATTAATTTTTATATTTGCACAGTTCGCAGATAAAGTTTCAATATTTGCTCTAATTTTAATAAACCCTTTTTCTGTAAATTTAACAGCATTACCAACAATATTATTTAAAACTTGCATAATTCGCACAGAATCCCCTTTGAAAAGAGTTATATTTGAATTATACTCTGCGGTAAAGCAAACAGGTTTATCTTTAAGATTTACTGAAAATAAATTAACATTATTAGTTATAATATCTTTTAAATTAAATTCTACTTCTTCAATCTCAATTTTACCTGCTTCAATTTTAGAATAATCAATAAGATTGTTTAATAAGTAAAGTAAAGCCTCACTAGAAATTCTCATTAGAGAAGTCAATTCTTTAGAGTCTTTGTCAGTCACAATATCGTCTAAAAGTTCTGCAATCCCAATAATTCCATTCATAGGAGTTCGTATTTCGTGGCTCATATTTGCAATAAATTGAGTTTTTGCGATATTTGCAACTTCCGCCTTTTCTTTTTCAAGTTTTAATCGTTCTTGAATTGATAAAACATTCTTAACATTCGCTAAAATATGAGCCGTATTTATTATTAATTCTTTATTGTTTTCTAAAAGATTTAGAGTTCCATTGCAATCATCAAAACCTATCATTCCTATAAACTCCCCGCGGACGATTATAGGTGCAATGATAATAAAAATTATTCCTTGAGATTCGAGGACTTTTCGCTCATTTGTATCAAAATCTTTAACTAAACCATAAATATTCTCTCCTTGACTTAATTTCTCATACCAAAGTGTAGAAAATTCTAACCAAGGAATATTTTGTAACTCTAGATTATCTATTTCAGGATTAACACCATCAGCAACCCATTCAGATTTTTGAGACATCAATAAAGTTCCATCTTCTGCTATATGATTTTCAAAATAATAAGTTCTGTCAGCACCACTAACAGAACCAATATCATTTATCAAAGTGTCCATATTAATTTTTTGGGATAATAATTGCAAACAAGACTCATTGGAAGTTTTATAATAAATCTCACGCTTTTCTTTTAATATATCAGCTTCTTTTTCTTTTGTCACATCTTTAAAAACATGAATAGCTTCATCAACTGTGCCATCCTCCTTTACGATAGGCATAACTTCTGCACTTATCCACATACCATTTAAATTAGATTCACAAATAGTTCCAGTTGATATTTTTTTATTAGAAAAAGCCGCACAGCCAAAACAACCTGAAATAGGAGAGTTTTCTCCATGTATCAGTTCATGACAAGTTTTACCAATAATATCATTTCCAAACTTTGCACGCATCGCAGTATTGGCTTTTTTAATAATAAAAGATTTATCAATTATTACAGTCATATCAAGATTAGCATTAAACATATTTTCATAGTATAATTTACATTCTTTAATCTTTTGCTTTGCTTCTTCTAGCTCTGCAATCTTTTGATTTAATTCTTTCTTATAAACTATATTTTTATTCATGTATAAATCCAACTTTTTTAGTTACAACTCAAATATTCATCTCTTAAGATTTGATTAATCAATCCAACTGTGAAAAGTTCAGAATCAAAATCTTCTTCGAGCCACTCATCATATTCATGATTCTCTGGATCATTTACTGCTACTAACATCTCTTCGTATCCCCAAGGACCGCCACAGTCCTCTGGAGGACACGCTCGTTTGCCACCTGTGCAAGAAGGATATTGTTTTTTAGCACTTTTGTCTAAACACTTTTCTAAAACTATTTCATGTTCCCAGTTATCTCCAAAATCATAAGTAAAATAAAATTTATCTTTTTCCTTCAAATGAAAATCGTATAATTGAGTTTGAAGTCCATAGCTTTCTTCTTCATCTGAAGAACCAGTCGCTTGCTCTATTAAACCTTTTAAATATTTTTCTTGCATAGGATTTGTTGACTGTGCCAATAGTTTCTTCATATCATCAATATTAGGCATAGAGCACATTTCTTCTTCAAGATCATTTCCTATTCTTTGTCCATTAATATTAAATTCCCACAAATGACAATTATACCAACCCATTGAAAGTTGAAGTATGTCATTAAATTGTTCAACTGTAGTATCTGATGTAACAACAACTCTCCTCCAAATTTTAGGATTAACATCTCTCAATGTAATTTTGAACTGATACACCAAATCTCCTTTTGTAAACGGTTTAACCATTTTTAATTCTCCTTTTTTTTGTTTTTTATTTCTATTAATTTGTTACTAACTAAAGCGTCTTTTCCGTCAAATGCCATTGCGACTTTTTCAATATTTTGAAAACCTTTATCTATCAATCGGACATCATATTTTTTCTTTTCTATTTGAGTTAAAGCATCATTAATAGCTTGTTCAATAGTTTGTTTTTTTGTTACTCGTTTAAGTTCAATAATAAAAGCTGTTTTTGAAATATCTCGTGGTTCTAAAATAATATCAAAACGACCTAAGCCACTTTCTTTATTTGAATCAATAATATATTCATTATTTAAATTGATAAATATACCAAGAAGAAAAGCATGATACACCTGTTCTGGCGCTTCAAGTTTTTCTTGATCATTTGCAGTATCGTGATAACTTAGAGTTTTCAAACATACCTCTTGTAAATCTTCTTCAAATGATTTGTAATTTTTATTTAACAATGCTTTTAACATAATATTTAAATTATCACTACCAATTTTTGTATTGACTATTTTAGCAAACATATCTTTATAAACAGATTTTACTTCAAGGTTAGGTATTCTAATATCATAACCTATAATTAATCCTTCATTATCTCTATTTGTTTTAATTGCAATTAAATATCCACTATATATTAACATTGCCCATAAATCTTCCTCGCTATAATTTTGATTCAACATATTTTGTAAAACAGTTTCATCTGCAACTTTAACTTTTATAGTTTTGCCTTTAATAAGTTTATTTATTTTCTTCTTTGTATTAAAAGAAGCATTCTCAATAAGAATTCTTATTAAATCATTACTACTCGAAGCTTTCCAGTATGAAGCAAATCCATCTTCGGATCTTTGAGAATAACTTAAAACAGACCAAGGATTATAAATGTGCATAGAACCAAAGACATAACTATCATACCAATGTCTAACACCTTGCAAATTATCAGATAAATTAAAGTCTTCTAATAATTTAATAACTTCATCTTCTGTCAAACCAAATTTGTCTGAAAATTTATGTGCGAAAATATTATAAATACCAATATTATTTAATTCTGAAAAGATATTAGCTTTTGCAACTTGTAAAATACCTGTGATAACACCTCTTTCTAAATATTTATTATCTTTAAAAGCACCGTGTAAAAAGTTTTTAATAAATCCAATACAATCATCATAATATCCATTTATAAAAGCTTGGTGTATTGGCGTATCATA
>JAOZMT010000142.1 GCA_029934175.1 Victivallales bacterium
AGGTAACTACTAATTAATTTTGTGTTTAGTTTCATGACTAAATCTCCTTTTGTTTTCTTATTTATAATTTAAAAGAATATATATTTAATTAGTAATATATAGGATTTTTCAAAAATTGCAAACAATTAGTAAAAAAAGTGAATATTATTTAGAGAAGTTTTTTATTTGAATATTTGATAAAGTTATCGACTAAATCTAGATTTGAATAAAAATGAATATGGGTATAACTTGCAAAAGTTCTATTTACTTGTATTCCATTTTTGAATTGTTTTGTATCGCCTCTCAATTTTTTAGTCATAGTGAAAGATAAATCATTTACATTATCCTCAATTGATGACCAACGGAATTCGTGACCCTTAAATTTTGTTCCAACTGGTCCTAGTATTGATTCTTTTGCTATTTCGCCTTCTATATAACCTAAACGATGCAATTTTTGATTCATTTTTACTTTAAATGGCAAAACACTGCACATCTCGCAAATATTAAGATTATTTTCATCTAATATAATTCCTTGCGATAAATACATTAATCCCCCACACTCTGCATATATAGGAAGATTATTATTTGCATAATCCGCAATTTCTTTTCGTATTTTATGATTGTTAGATAATTCATTTGCAAAAACTTCTGGATAACCTCCACCAATATAAATTGCATCAATTTCAGGTGGTAATGAAGTATCTGATAAAGGAGAAAAAGGTATTAATTCACAGCCTTTTTCACGCAATAGTTGCAAGTTATCTTCATAATAAAAATGAAATGCCTTATCAATAGCTATAGCGACTCTAACTTTTTTTTCTGCACAAATCGCAACTTTTTTTTCTGCACAAATCGCAACTTTTTTTTCTGCACAAATCGCAACTTTTTTTTGGACAGTAGAAAGGGATATTATTAGATCTAAATCAAAATATTTCTCTATATTTTGAGCAAGGTTATCATACCACTGATTTGTTTTTTTATTTTCAGATTCTGGAATAAGTCCCAAATGCCTTTCAGGTAAAACAAATTCTTTATTTCTTGGCAAAGCTCCAACTAAAGGAGGTAGATTTGAGAATTCTAAAGATTCTTTTAATATTTCAATATGCGTTTCAGAGCCTACATTATTTGCAATTATACCTGCTATTTTAACGCCATCTGCAAAATCAATAAAACCTTTGACTAAAGGAGCTATTGTTCGGGCTATCCCACGAGCATTTACTACCAAAAAAACAGGCAATGATAAAAGTTTTGCGATATGTGCAGTGCTTCCAATAAGGGAAGATGAACTAGCGCCGTCAAATAAACCCATAACTCCTTCTACAACTGCAAAATTTTTATCTTTAAAACTATTCAAATATGAATTAGAAATTCCTTCTTCCCCCATCATCCATGAATCAAGGTTTTTGGATATTACACTAGATGCTTCTTTATGAAATTCAGGATCAATATAATCAGGGCCACACTTAAATGGTTGTAAATTATATCCTCTTTTCTTTAAAGCTCTAAGAATTCCTAATGTTATTGTAGTTTTACCAGTGCCAGATCCTGTGCCAGCTATGCATAAAGAGTATTTCATTGTTCGGCATGAGCCTTAAATTTTTGACTAACTTTTTGAATTTTTGCTAATATTGTTGCTACCGCACCAAAGAATTCAGAGGATATAAAATCTCCAGCATTTACATTCCTATATAAACTTCGTGCTAAAGGCGGTGATTCTATTATTGGGATATTATGCTCTTTGGCTAACTCCCGAATTTTCAAAGCTCTCTTTCTTAACCCTTTAGCAATTACTTTTGGCGCGTAAGAGCCTGGATCATATCTAACTGCGATTGATACATGGGTTGGATTTGTGATTATTACATCAGCTGATGGGACTTCATTTACCATTCTTGACATCATTATTTCACGCATTTTTTGACGAATCTTCCCTTTTATCAAAGGGTCTCCCTGCGCTTGTTTGTTTTCATCTTTAACTTCCTGCTTGGTCATCATTAAATTGTCCATATACTGCTTTTTCTTAACTATATAATCAATAATAGCAATGACGCCAATTAACATTATAACTTTCAAAACTAACCATAAAATATGGAAAGCTAGCCATTTTGTAGAATCTGCCAATTCCCATTTTGATAGTTGCACAATATTATCTAGATCTGCTTTAATAGAAAAATAAACAACCATTCCAATAACAGAAATCTTTGCTATTGTCAATATTAATTGCAAAATATTCTTTTTTGAAGGAAGCAGTTGCTTAAATCCTGATTTTGGATTTAGACT
The DNA here is from genome assembly GCA_029934175.1 of Victivallales bacterium. Lineage (GTDB taxonomy): Bacteria > Verrucomicrobiota > Lentisphaeria > Victivallales > JAUVCU01 > JAOZMT01. Next base: position 2,257 of record JAOZMT010000142.1, read on the forward strand.
TTCTGGTTTCCATGCCATAGCTTTCATTGAAAAATATTTGCCTACTTGAATTCGAGTTACTATTAAGATAAAGAAAGATAAAGCAAACATAAAAGGAAGTGAATATTTAGCCAAGACGATTAAACAATAAAAAGTTCCTTGTCGAACCATAGAAAGATCCCAGTCTCCACGACAATCTACCTGAAAAATTGCATAAAAACTCTTATGATAACCTTCAATCAAAAAAGGAATTGTCACACTTAAAGTTAATACACCAGCCAACAAAGCTCCAAAGGATATAATATCCTGAGACATCATAACAGTCCCATCTTTTCTTGCATCTTCGATTTTTTTATCTGTAGGAAGTTCTGTTTTACTTGGATCTGAATTAGCCATAAGTTCCTCTTATTTACACAATCTTTTAAATATTGGGTTCATTTTTATTTCAACAAATCAAGCATTTCTTGAACAGCTTGGTTCATTCCAACAATTACCGCTCTTGAAATGATACTATGTCCAATATTTAGTTCTAATAAATGAGGAATAAGCAAAATATCTTTAACATTCTCATAATGAATACCATGCCCAGCATTAACTTTTAATCCTAATTTATTTGCATAAATCGCACCAGTTATTAGTCTTTCTAATTCATTTTGTCGTTCATTGCCTATCGTGTCACAAAATTTCCCTGTATGCAATTCTATATATTCAGCACCTGTATCTTTTGCTGCTTTTATTTGTTCTTTGTCAGGGTCTATAAATAAACTAACGATAATTTCAGACTTTTGAAGCTTTTGGACACATTCAGTTATCCAATCAAAATTTCCTGCAACATTTAAACCACCTTCTGTAGTCAACTCTTCTCGTTTTTCTGGAACAAGGCATGAACTATAAGGTTTTAATTCTTGTGCAATTTTTACCATTTCCTCTGTTGCTGCCATTTCCATATTGACTCTTTTTATATTTGCACATAAGTTTTTTAAATCATTATCATTTATATGCCTTCTATCTTCACGAAGATGAGCTGTTATTCCAAATGCTCCAAGATTTTCACAAATAATTGCAGCGTCTAAAGGATTTGGATATGACACTTTTCTTGCCTCACGAACAGTCGCAACATGATCTACATTTACACCTAATTTCAACATAATAACCCCCTATTTTAAATATTTACCAGCTATGACATCTAGCTTCTTTTTAGTTGCATCAGGCACGATTTCCTTAGCAGTTACAATTGATGTAGCAAGAGTAGTTGGACAAGAACATTCTCCTTGTAACTCGCTTTTCATATTAATAAATTCTTTAATAATATCCTTTGCCAATTCTGAATTAGCCATCAAATTAGCTATAACCATATCTAAAGTGACATTTTCATGTTCAGGATGCCAAGAATCATAATCTGTTACCATTGCAACGGTAACATAACAAATTTCAGCTTCACGAGCTAATTTTGCTTCTGGAAGATTTGTCATACCTATGACATCTAATCCCCACGATTTATAGATTTTAGACTCAGCCTTTGTTGAAAAAGCAGGACCAGCCATATTAATATAAGTTCCACCATTATGAATTGTAGAATTGTTGCCTTGTTTGTTATGTTTAATAACTGCACTCATCGCAGATTTAAAAGCTAGGTCTTTCATTTCAGGACAAACAGGGTCTGCAAATGGTATATGCGCAACAATTCCTTCTCCAAAAAAAGTGTTAGCATTATCTTGCTTAGTTCTATCAAAATATTGATCAATAATAACAACATCTCGTGGAGCAAGTTCCTCTTTTAAACTACCTACAGCAGAAATACTTAATATATGAGTGACCCCAAATTTTTTCATTCCATAAATATTTGCTTTATGATTTAATTCACTTGGCAATATTTTATGACCTTTAGCATGTCGTGGAAGAAAAACGATTTCTTGACCGTTTAATTCACCTGTTAGATATTTATCTGATGGCTTTCCAAAAGGTGTTTCAATTTCAACTTCTTTAATTGAATTTAACCCATCAATCTCATACAACCCACTTCCTCCAATAATTCCTAATTTCATTTTTCCTCCATTTGTTATATATTTAATACTTAATCTATTACAATACCTTTGCATATCCTAAAGCCTATGAAATTTTTAGTTTCAAGTGGTTTGCTATATCCACGATTTGAACTTGTGCATCGAGTTGAATAAGATGACCAACCGCCGCCACGCCTTATTCTATAAATCCCCTTTTTTCCTACAGGGTTTTCAATATTATCATAATAATTATATGTTTTAACACCATTTTTCCAATCACACTTATCAAGACACCATTCCCACACATTACCCTGCATATCATATAAGCCCAATTTGTTAGGCTGTTTACTCCCTACAATATGTGTTCTGCTTTCACTATTAGATTTATACCAAAAATTTTTATGAACTGCACAACTCGCAGCATATTCCCATTCTGCTTCGGTTGGCAGTCGATATTCCATTTTATTATCTAATCTTCCTGCTTTTTGTTCATATTCAGTTAGCCACTTACAGTATTTCATTGCTCCAAACCAAGATATTTCTAACATTGGTTGCTTTTTATTTGCTGAAAATATAGAATTACTTAAATTTAAGTCTTTCGTTATAGGTTTAGATTTTGCATTTAAATCAATATCTGAAAAATCTCCAGTCTTTTTTAAATATTGCATATATTGTTCAATGCTTACTTCATATTCTGATAAATAATAATCATTTGTCAAAAACACTTTATGCATAGGTTTTTCATCATCACTACCTTTTTCAGACCCCATATTAAATGAATTTTTCTTTATAAAAATAAAATTCATATCTAAAAAAGCTAACTTATAATTTAAACTTTTGATTTCGGACTTCTCTTTTTTCTTTTCAATAACAATAATTTGTTTCTCTAGAATAGCAGGAGCGGGTTCTTCCACAGGCTCTGATTTCTGAATTATGGGTTCTGCAATAAATTTTTCTTCTGCTACAACTGTATATGGTGGAGGTGGAGGAATATTTATTTTCTTGATTGCAACTCCTGACCTATCACTATTTAAAAAAATATATGTAACTATAAAAAATCCAGCGATAATAAGGAAAATAATTAATATTGCACAAATCGCACTTATTAGAAAAATATTTGTTTTTTGGGGTTTAATAGATAAAATATCATTTTTAAGTTTTGCAACCGAATCATATCTGTCCTTTGGATTATTTTTTAAGCACTTTAAAATAATCTTATCCCATTTTTTATTAACTCCAAATTTTGACGGCAAGTCCATTTGTATTGAAGCTTGTTTGCCAGTTAGAATATAATAAAAAATCAATCCTAAAGAATAAATATCACTTTGAAAACTTCCTTTTTCTCCCTCTTTTTGTTCAGGAGCCATATAATCATAAGTTCCTAGTGAAGAATTATCTTTTGTGAGTCCCAGTTCATTATTTGCGAGATGTGCAATTCCAAAGTCTGATACTAGTGCCTTACCATTCTTATCAATCAAAATATTATCAACTTTTAAATCTCTATGAATAACTCCCTTTGAGTGTGCATATTCTAAGCCATAACAAATATCGTTTGCGACTTGTGCAGCTTGTAAATATGTGAGTTCGCTTTTTTTAATAGTATTGTCTATGAAATCCATTACTAAGAAAATCAAGCCTTTATCTTCTCCAATAAAATGGACTTTCACGATATTCTGATGTTCCAAATCAGCCATTATACGAGCTTCTGTCTTAAATCTTTTAACAATTACAGTATCTTCCGATAATGAAGGTAATAATATTTTTAGAGCATATTGTTTCTGCATTTGAATACTTTCAACAAGATAAACTTCCCCCATTCCACCTTTCCCAAGAAGAGAAATAATTTTATAATCACCTAGAATATCATCAGAATATAAAATTTGAGTTGTCTGTTCTGCTTCTTTTGCTGAACAAGTTGGCATTCCACTTAAAGTTTGCATTATTTAAGAATCCTCTTTGTTT
>JAOZMT010000143.1 GCA_029934175.1 Victivallales bacterium
ATAAATAAAAGCCGTCACAACTATTTTTAAAGAGGATACATTTTTTATTTTAAATCTTCCCTATTTTTTCCAAAAAATTCTTTTATGAAAAAAGGGAATGCACTCAAAATATATACCTCATTGTTTTCTCTAATGAAATCTTGCAATTGCAAATTGAAAATCAATGACTGAGAATGTTCTGCTTTTGAATATTTATATTCTCCATCAACTATATAATTTGCCTTCTTTTGATTTATTAATTATTTCACTCATTAAAAGCACCTGCTTTATACATCTTTTCTATATTATGAGCCTTGCGAAGCTCTTTTTTTGTAAATGTATGAATTGGTTTTATTTTATTATTGTCCATTATAAAATAACAATCTGGTCTTAATAAATCATTTGACATAATTGTTGTGTTATGTGTTGTTAATATTACTTGACAATTTAATTCTTTTATTCTGTTTACAAGTTCTTTAGATAATGCATGATGATAAAAAGCATCAAAATCGTCAATAAATATTAATGGTAAAGTAGGCTGTATATTTTCATCTTTTTCAAAATTTTCTCCATTTAGGATATTTTGATATTCATTTTGCAAATTTTGAAATTCTTTTTGCAAAGAGTTTATTCCTTTTTGCAAAGAGTTTATTCCTTTAGAGGAAGTATTTTTTTTAGCCATTTTCAATTTGTTTATTTCATTTTCAAAAAGCTGACCTTTTAATGTTAATAAATTTAAATCTATTTTGAACTTTATTAGAAGTGTATTAATATAAAACTCATATAAAGCTTTTGTCCCTGCAGAAGCTACAGCAAAAAAATCAAGTTTTTTATGTCCATAATCAACAGTTAATTGTTTATTGCCATTCATATCTTCTATTAAATTTAATTTAAATTTAATTTTTGCTGTTTTATAGAGAAAATTTTCTAAATCTTCTAAATTAAATCTTTTTCCTAAATATTTAGCAACTGCTTCAACATTATGTGACATTTTTTGATTAAAATCAACTATATTCATATAGTTGATAAAATTAAAAAATAATTTAAAAATATCATTTGTTTTATTATTTTCTAAAATAACATTATTTTTTACATACTTAATAATAGATATTTCTGGATTAGTCAAGTCTAAATTTAGAGTTTCTGATCCTTTTAAATTAACTATAGCTTTCTCATTATTACGCCTATCTAAAGATATTTCTTCTTTGCCATCTATTAATAAAGTTTCATATACTAATTCATTAACCTTTGTTTTTCCATATTTATATTCTAAAAAAATATTATTAAATTTAAAAACAAATATGAACTCTGCAAGATCATTATCTGTTTCAGCATTTAGATAATTAGAATAGATATCTTGGTTGATATTCTTATCAGTTAAATGTGTTTGCAAATTAAAAATAGCATTCCCTAAATTAGATTTCCCACATGCATTAGGTCCATATATTAATGCCTTTGATACAATACCATCATTTATACATTCTTTATTAAAATCATAATTTTTTGTTTCACTTAAATCAAAAGAAAACCAATCCTTAAAATTTTTGAAATTCTTAACTTTAAATTTACATAGCATAATACTCTCCTATTTTTTTTATTAATTATGCTATAATATACTACCATTAAGCATTAACTCAAACCCAGCCGTATTTTTTTACGGCTAAATTGAGAATTTACAGTCTTTACTGCAAGCGGCTGAAAAATAAACTTCCTGAAAGCGCAAATAACAGCTCTTTTTAATTTTATAAATAATTGGTTACTTCTAGTAGCCAAGAATTCACAAAGTTAAAAATATCAATTATTATCATCTTTCAAAAAGTATATTTTTCAATCATTTACAGTATAGCATATTAAGATTATCAAATTTTCTGAAAGTATTCTTTTAAAATTTTGGCAGTAGCTTCAAGAGATTCTGGAACGACGCGAATATTTCCAATAACTGGCATAAAATTATTATCACCAGACCACCGAGGAACTAAATGCATATGAATATGGTCAGCAACTCCAGCTCCTGCAGCAGAACCTAAATTAAAGCCTATATTAAAGCCATCGGGATTCATTTCTTTTTTTATTATATCTTGTGCAACTATCAAAAGATCCATTATTTCAACTCTTTCTTCTTTTGTAAGATATGAAATATCTGAGATATGTCTGTATGGAGACAATAATAAATGTCCTGGATTGTAAGGATATCGATTTAATATTATAAAAATATGTTCTCCTTTATATAAAACAATTTTTTCATCTTCCTCATTTGATTCTGCATAGTTCGCAGAATTATTAGAGTTATTTTGTTTATTGCATAAAAAACATTTATTATCTTTTTCTGACCGAATAAAATCAATTCTCCATGGTGCCCAAATGGGGCGTTTTGCGTCTGAATTCTTCATATTATATATTTCCTTGTAAAAAAATTGAAAAAACTTTGTAATTTACTCAACATTGATATATATTATTGAGTCTTGCATAATATGCATTGATTTTTAAGAAAATCAAATTTTTTAACATAAAACATTAAAGGAATTAATAAAATGAAAAAAGGACTTCATCCAAAATATGGAAAAGCTACAGTGCAATGTGCATGTGGCAAATTGTGGGAAATTAACTCAACTAAAGAGAGTGATGCTGTAGGAATATGTGCTAATTGTCATCCTTTCTTTACAGGAAATCACAAATTTGTAGATTCAGCTGGTAGAATTGAGAAATTCAAACGCCGTTATAAAGCTTAATAGATAATTCTATTCTGATTTTTTAAGATGTAAAATCGTAAGTATATTTTATATATGCTTACGATTTTTGTGTATTTATATATATACTGCAAAAAGCTTACAGTATAGGAGAAAATTTGAACAAAAGAGGTTGTCTATGACACCAGAAGATGTAAAAGGATATATTGATAATTTAAAAAATAAGTTTAAAGATCTGGAAATAAAACTGTCAGACCCTAATATTTATTCAAATCAAAAAGAAAGTCGAGATGTTACGAGAGAGCATCAGCGTCTTGCAAAATTATTTGCTAAATATGATAGATGGGTTGAGGTATTGAATGAATTATCTGAAAATCGCCAAATGCATTCCGAAGAACAAGATGAAGAATTACTAGAGATGATTTCATTGGATATAGAGGAATTAAACAAAGAAGCTATTTCTTTAGAAAAAAGTGTTCGTGTTGCAATTGTTCCACCAGATCCTAATGATGACAAAAATATTATTGTTGAAATTCGACCTGCTGCAGGTGGTGATGAAGCTGGAATATTTGCAGGTGATATGTATCGTCTTTATTCAAAGTATGCAGAGATTGCAAATTGGAAACTGGAAACTCTTGAATACACAGGCAATGATGTTGGTGGATTGAAGGGAGTAATGTTTTCAATAAATGGAGATGATGTATATTCTAAAATGAAATATGAGAGCGGTGTTCACCGTGTGCAAAGAATTCCTACAACAGAATCAGGAGGAAGAGTCCATACTTCAACAGTTACAGTATCAGTTCTTCCAGAAGCTGAAGAAGTTGAAATGGATATTCGGACAGAAGATTTAAGAATAGATACCTTTAGAGCATCAGGACCTGGGGGGCAATGTGTAAATACTACAGATTCAGCCGTTAGAATAACGCATCTTCCAACAGGGACCACGGCAGTTAGTCAACAAGAAAAATCTCAACATAAAAATAAAGATTTTGCAATGCGTATTTTGCGTGCAAGAATTCTTGAAAAACAGCAAGCAGAAGAGGCGGCAAAGCAAGCTGCTGCAAAGCAATCTCAAGTTGGAACAGGCGATCGAAGTGAAAGAATTAGAACATATAATTATCCACAAAATAGAATTACAGACCATCGTTTTGGATTAAACTCTCATGACTTGCCTAAAATAATGGAAGGTGAATTTTCTTCATTTTTAGAAGATATTGCCTTGATTGATAGTGAAAAAAAATTAGAAGCATTAAATAAAGAAGATAAATAAGGAATCTATAAAATGAAAAAAGTCATTGCACTTATCGCAATATTAATAGCGATTGCATTAATCGCAATTGTTGTGATTCAACCTAAAAACACAACTATTGAACCAGAAGATATCCTTTCTGAAAATATAATTGCCTTTACTTCTTATGAAAATGGAAGTGAAGAATTTGAATTTTGGAAGTCTTCAAAATTTTATGAAGAAATATCTAAATTGGATATAAAAAAAGTGTTGCAAAAAAATCATTTAGCAACCGCAGAAGATATAAAACAAGTAGATGAGTATATGAAAGAAGTTTCAAAATATTCTTATTTAGCGGAGCAGTTATTTGGTTTGAAAACAGTCATTGCGATAGAAGAGATAGATTTTGAAAAATATAAAAATAATATAAAAAAGCCAATAGATGCATTGAGCTTACTAGATAAAATTATTGTTATTTCTAAACCTAAAATTAATACAGATATATTATCTGAAATTGATAAATTATTTGGTGAAAATTATAAATCAGTTTCTTCAATGTTTTTAGATAGAACTATAAAAACTATTAAGTTAGATGATAATATAGACCTTTCATATTGTTTTTCTAATGGATATTTAATAATTTCTTTTTCAAAAGAAGTAATTAAAAACTCTATAAAACGAATAGATACTCCAGAAAAGAAGAGATTATCCGATAATATGAAGTATGTAGAAATGAAAAAAAAGTTTAAGTCAGGTTGGACAAATTTTTCATATTTTGATTTAGATAATACAATTCAACCATTTTGCAAGACGATAGCACAAGTTATGAAAGATAATAATTTACCTAAATCACAAGTTCAGCAAATTGAAATAATGGGTGATATGTATAAAGGATTTAAATCTGCTGGTTGTGCTAGTTATAGAGAAAGTAAGATAATCACAAATAAATCAATTATATCAATTAATAAAAAAGAAATGAATGATGTTGTGAAAACTAGCTATAATGCTCCATTAAAAGCAGGAGAAACCTTAGGAATGATTCCTGAGAATCCAATTTTTTATGCAGCTATGTCACTTGATTTAGAATCTCAAATTACAGCAATGTCAAAATCAAATGGTATGGACTTAGAAAGAATGAAACCTATGTATAGTATGATGTTAGGTGCAGATTTTGATAGTTTAGTAAATTCATTTGGCAATGTTTTTGGAGTTCTTTTATCTGATATAAATACAGATTCTATAAAGCCAGCCCCAATATTTTCAGTTTTTATGGAAATAAAGGATAGAGAAGTTATTGAAAATTGTTTAAACCAATTTATAAAGCGAATGAATATGAAATTGCCAAAAGAAAAGTTTAAAACAGTAGAAATTACTTATTTTGATATCTTTGCAATGACAGGGCTTCCAATTAAGCCATCTTTTGTGTTTTATAAAAATTACTTTATCATTTCATCAGATTTAGATTTAATAAAAGATATGATTGAAAGTGACGAGTCTGGGAATAATTTACTTAAATCAAAGTATATAAATTCTAATGAAAAATTATCAGCAATTTCTTTAATAAATATAGCTCATGGGGTTGATGCCGTTGAAAAATCATTAGATAAAGTTCCTGAATTAAATGCAAATCCACAAATTAAAAGTAATATTACTGAAATAGCAGGACCTATTTTCAATGCTTTTAAAACTTTTGATATAGTAACATATAAAACAAAAGTAACAGAGAATGAAATTATTTCAGATTTTTTCTTTAAAATAAAATGAATAAAGAAGAAACGATATCTTTAGGAGTTAAGTTTGTAGGTTTGTGTGTTATTCTTTTTGGAATAGGAGCATTATTAGAACATACTATGAATTTTGTTACATTTTTAGAATTTTCAAATATGGGAATAGTAGAATGAGAAACAAATTAATAGAAAAAGGTTTAGAAAATTTCAGAACAAAAAATGGAGCAGGTTTTAATTGTGCTCAATCTGTAGCTTATGCTTTTGAAGAAATTTATACATCGAAAGAAGATGTTGAATCTCTCAATACATCTGGTGGAGGAAATGTTGAAGGTGGAGTCTGTGGTTCAATATATGCAGCTGGTAAAATTTTAGAAAAACATAAATTTGAGGAATTAAAGAAAAATTTTAATGAAGAAACAGGCTCAATAAAATGTCGAGAAATATTAAAAAATAAAAAAATATCATGTCATGAATGTGTGCAGAAATGCGTTGAATTTATTCATGATAAACAATACATCAATAAATAG
>JAOZMT010000144.1 GCA_029934175.1 Victivallales bacterium
TTTTATTTTTTTATAAACAAATATAATACAATTAGTTATAAATTAGTGGAATATGGAAAGATTACAGAGAATACAATTATTCCGTTCTTAAGACATCTATAGGTTTTTGTTGTGCTGCTTTCCATGCAGGATAGGTCCCAAAGACAACTCCTATGAATCCAGAAATACAAAAAGATAAAATTATACTTAATGACGAAAAATTTGTTGGCCACATTGCATAATGAGCAACTAATTTTGCAATAGCAACTCCTAGTGCAATTCCACATAATCCACCAGTTGAAGTTAAGGTAATTGTTTCAATTAAGAATTGTATTAAAATATTTCTCTTTTTAGCTCCTAATGCTCTTCGTGTCCCTATTTCTTTGCGTCGTTCATAAACATTTGCAAGCATGATATTCATAATTCCAATACCTCCAACTAATAGTGAAATCCCCGCAATTGAACCCATAACTATTGAAAAAACTCTTTGGGTTTGTTCTTTTTGTTTAAATAATTCATAAGGAACTATTATATCCCAATCTTTAACATCTGCATGGGATTTATCTAAATAGGATTTTATTCTCTTTGCGGTATTATGGATAAATCGAATATCTTGTATTTTTATTAGAAAAGTATCATATTCTATATTCATTATTTTAAAAGAGTGACGCCCTTCTCTTAAAAAAGAATATTGTCCATATAGGTTTTCTGAAGTAGGAGTTGGTATGAAAATCATATTGTTCACAAATCCCACCCCTGCAATTTTCAAATTAATATCATTCTCTACAATACCAACAACTTTAAACCTATTGGACTCTATTTTAATATTTTCACCTATGATATTTTCTGAATTAAAATTGAATAATTTTTGTTTTACATTTTTTCCAATTACACATGTTAATTGTTTATTTTTGAAATCTAATTTAGAGAACCATCTTCCTATAGTCAAATTACTATGAGTATCTTTTAAAAACGAAAGATCAACTCCAACAAGATATAAGTCAAGTTGTTTAAGCCCATTAGTTATTTTTTTCCTAGTATTTGTTACAGTGGAAATCCTTTTTATATTTTGCATTTTTTTAATATTTTCTAAATCTATTTCCAAAAGTCCAAATTTCTCAATTGTTCCTTTTTCAGAATCTCCTTTAGAACCAATTGATGGTTTTTTAGTGAAGACTATAATATTATCTATTCCCATTGCTTCTATTTGCGACAGAGAGTTTTGTTTGGCGCCTTCTGATATAGCTAACATCGCAATTACGCTTCCCACACCAAAAATCACACCTAAAGAAGTTAAAAAAGAACGAACTTTGTGTAAAAATAAATTATGAAATGAAAGAAGTATTACATCTCTTGTTAGCATTTATTTACCTCATATTTATGAAAATTAATATTCAACATTTCCATCACGAAGTTTTATTACTCTATCAAACATTCTCTCTAATTCTGGGTCATGCGTTACCATTACAATTGTTCCCCCTCGCTCTTTATGTAATTGCTTAAAAAGTAACATTATTTCTTCACTTGTTTGCTCGTCAAGATTTCCAGTTGGTTCATCAGCCAACAAAAAAGATGGATTATTTGCTAATGCTCGTGCAATAGCAATTCGTTGTCTTTCGCCACCTGAAAGTTCACTTGGTTTATGAGTTAATCTATGGCTCAATTTAACCTGAGAAGCTAATTTTTTTGCGATTTGTGCACGCTTTCGCTTTGGTATTTCTTTATATATCATTGGAACTTCTATGTTTTGCTCAACTGTTAGGTGTGGGAATAAATTAAAACTTTGAAATATAAATCCAATTTTAGAATTCCTAAGTTCTGCAAGTTTGTTATCATGCAAAGATTCAACATTAATATTGTCTAATTTATAGCATCCAGAAGTAGGATTATCCAAAAGTCCTAAAATATTTAAAAGAGTAGACTTACCCGAGCCTGACGACCCCATTATTCCAATAAATTCCCCTTTATCGACTTGTATATTCAGTCCCTTTAATACAGGGACTGGAGTTGAGCCAATATAGTAGTCTTTTTTAAGATTTTCTAGTTTAACTACAGGAATATTCACTTTATTTTTTATTAGGTTTAAAAAGATATATTATATCTTTTTCGTGGACACCTTTTTTAACTTCGATGTATTTATTATTAGAACTGCCTATTGAAATAATTCTTCTTTCATAAGTATCATTTAATTTCAAATAAACAAAATAATTATCACCTTCATCAAAAACAGCTTCTATAGGAATTTTAATAACATTTTTTAAGTGTTTAGTCACAACCTCAATTTCAACACTCATTCCTGTTGCGATTTCTTTGCTAGGAGATAAAATTTCTAATGTCGATTTAAATATTTTAGGAGATGTTTTATCCCAGCTTATTAAATTTTTAGGCATTATTGGAATTTTAGTTATTTTACAAGGAAAAGAAAGATTTTCTAAAGAGTCAGGAGTAACAGTTCCTGTATTTCCAATAGCTAGTTTTGAGCGATATTGTTCAGGTAAATCGAAATCTACCACCAAAGAAGACATATCAGGAATTGTTAATAAGGTTTGCTTGCGTCTAATTTGCATACCTATTTCTATTTCAATATTATTCCATCTTTTATCAGGATCTCCATATATTACAAGCCCATCCACAGGAGATATTAACTGCATCTTTGTTAAAAATAATTTATATTTTTCAAGTTCTTTTTCTTCATTTCTTATCTTTTTTTCTAATTGACCAATGCTGTTAGCATGTTTTATTTCTGAAGATTCTATTTGCACCTTTGTCTTTAGCAAATCTAATTTACTTTGCTCTACCTTATTTTTCAAAACCACTATCTTATCAGGATAAGTATATTTTTTGAAAATTTTTCTATTATACATAGCGTTATCATAAGCTAACTTTGCATTATCTTTATCTTTCTCTAATTTAATTAATTTTTCTTCACTTTCAAGTTGCTTGGACTTATTTAAATATACAGTTTTAGATATTTCAATTTTTTGTTCATAATAATCATCATTTGCTTGTTGTAAATCTTGTTTAGTATTTTTTATTTTAAGATCATGTTCATCTTTGATTTTTGGTGCTTCAAGTCTCCAATATTTATTGAATGTTGCCTCACTTTCTATTACAGAATCTTTAGCACGCCTTAATAATACTATATTGGAGCTCTTTAAAATTTCACCCTCAGTTTTTTCTATTTTTAATTCTTTTTGGTAATTTTCTAATGACAAATCAATATCATCTATTTTTTCAACTAGTTCTTCTGTCTCGAAGCTTGCAAGAATATCTCCTTTTTTTACAGTAGTATTCTCATCAATTATCCATAATAATTTTGTGTTATAAGCGACCTCGAGTGATAATTTGTGTTTTTTCTTGGAATTAACAGTGCCAGATAAGGTAAGTCCAATATTCATATCTCCCTTTTTAACAGTATGATATTTGTCAACAGATTTTTCTTTTTTAGAAAGAGTCTGAATTTTATTTAATTTTTGATAATAAAATAAACCTGCTGAGCAAATTGTTATAAAAATAAACAATAAAATTATTTTTTTCATATGAACTTAATCTTGTAATATATCTAACAAAAATTCTTTTCTCCAGCCTTTTGTTAATTTTTCTTTAGGAGTATTATTTAATAAATTACTTATATCTTTTCTTGAGGCTATAAGAGCTTTATCGATATTCATTTTTATACATTTGTTTTCTATTTTTGTTAAAATAGCATTAGTTTTATTTTTTAATTCAGATGATATTCTAGAATCAATATTGCATAATGTAGAAAAATCGGATTTTAATGCTTTTTTTACCTTTTTGGTTATATTAACCATATTCTTACTTATAAATCTGTAGTTAGTAAACTGATATTTTCTAAAGTCATCTTGATTTTTTGGAATAATTTTTGCTATACCTAATATATCTTTATCTTTCATCAGAAACCCCTTTGGAATATCCCTGGTTCTTGCATATTCCTCTCGCCAAGCTGTAATTTCTCTTAATACTGCTAACTGTTCATTTGAAAAATTTCCATACCCCTTTATTCTTGTATATTGCTCTTCAACCTTTTTTTCAGCATATAAACTGCTATTATCAAGAGCTTTCATATCTTCTGACATACAATCGGATAAACCAAAATTTTCTGCTTTTTCAATTATTTTGTCATAGGCTTGATGCATAAATCGCACATCATTTTCAGCATATAATAGTTGTTTTTCTGATAGTGGACGCTTTAACCAATCTGATCTAGATTCTGTTTTAGGTAAATCAACATCAATAAGTTCACGAAGCATATTCCCTAAAGAAATGGTTGATGACAGCCCTGCAAAACCACAACAAAATCTAGTATCAAATATATTTTTAGGGTCTGCACAAGTCGCACGCCTTATAATATATAAATCTTGTTGTGCATCATGAAGTATTTTGATGATTTTCGGATTTGAAAATATTTCTCCTAATGGTGTTAGATCTTTTATTTTAACGGCATCAATTATGAAAATTTCACCATTGCGTGTAGCAACTTGAATTATTCCCAAGATAGGATAGTATGTTCTTTCCCAAAAAAATTCTGTGTCTATTGCTAAAGAATCACAATTCTTCATAATCTCAACTGTATCTAACAGTTGAGACTGAGTTTCAATATAATTATGTTCTATACTCATTTCATCATATTTTCAAATTCTTCAAATAAATAATACGGATCATGTGGACCAGGTCCAGCTTCTGGATGATATTGCACAGCAAACATTTTAGCCTGCTCATCTTTTACTCCTGCAACCGTGTTGTCATTCAAATTTATATGCGTAATTTTTAAATTATCAGGCATAGAATCTGCATCAATCGCAAAATTGTGATTGTGTGATGCAATCTCTACTTTTCCTGTTTGTAGATTTTTGATAGGTTGATTACACCCATGATGTCCAAATTTTAATTTATAATGCTTCGCTCCACTAGCTAATGACAATATCTGATGACCTAAACAAATTCCCATAATAGGAACTTTGCCTATTAACTCCTTAGCATTATCTATTGCATAAGTAACCGCTCCTGGGTCAGCTGGTCCATTTGAGAAAAAGATACCATCTGGTTTCATATCTAAAATTTCAGATGCCTTAGTTTTAGCCGGCACAACAGTAATATCCATTCCGTGCATTCTCATAGCACGAAGAATATTCCATTTTATTCCAAAATCATAAGCAACTACATTATATTTAATAGGAGGTAGTTCATCTTCATTACACCAACCCCATGATGTTGTTTTAGACAAATCTTCATCCCATTTATATATTTTATCACAAGTAACTTTACTTGCATAATCCTTTCCAATCAAACCTTCCCAATCCTGAGCCTTTTTAATTCCTTCTTCAATTGTCATATCATCAGAAGAACAATGCAAATAACCTTTTAAAGCCCCTTTTGTTCTTAATTTCACAGTCAAGGCTCTCGTGTCAATGCCTGCAATACATGGAATATTTTTATTTTTAAATAGTTCTACTAAAGATTGATCTGCACGCCAACTGCTGTCATCATTCATAGAATGAATAATGAAGCCATGAAGGAACAGATCTCTTGATTCAACATCTTCAATATTAACTCCATAATTCCCAATTTCAGTATAAGTCATAGAGACAAGTTGTCCTGCATAAGATGGATCACTTATAACTTCTTGGTATCCAGCTAATCCTGTATTAAAAACAACCTCTCCAATAGAATCTTCTTTTGCTCCAACAGAGTAACCTGTAAAAACTGTGCCATCTTCCAAAGCTAAAAATGCTTTTTTTGCTCTTTGTTCTTTCCAATTATAATTAGATTTCATTTTTCATCCTTTATATTATATTATTTAATAATTTTACTTTATATTAAATACTATAACTCTAAAAATATTATTTACAATTAAAATTAAAAATATTTATAAAATATATTTCTTCTATTTCCAAACTACTCAATCTTTGCGATTTATGCAAAACCTTCATTTTATTCTTTATTCTGAAGAGCGTAATTTGTGCTGTTCCTAACACAAAAATGTAAATGAATGTATGCTTGTTTATTATTTCAAAAGGAAAATATATTTGAAGAAAAATGATATAATTTCTTTGTTCTGAGGACAGAGACAAAAGACTCCGTTTCTAAAAGGTTATAAATTCTTGGCTACTAGAAGTAACCAATTATTTATAAAATTAAAAAGAGC
>JAOZMT010000001.1 GCA_029934175.1 Victivallales bacterium
AGTTTTAGAAAGAAGAATTTTACCTTATGTTAATGTTTTATCATATTTAGATGTCGGTGATTGGTCTTTAGATTCTTTTGGAAATTATAATTGGGCATTGATAAAATTGCCTGAATATGATGATAGAGATCCCTTTGCTGAAAGGGATGAAAAAATATATTATTATTTGTTGACCAAGGAAAGAGTATATGCTTTTGATGAAGAAGGAAATTTAGTTAGAAGCACAAATAATCCTTTAGGTGAAATTCCGTTAATTAAAGTTTTACATGACGAAGTTGATACTTCTGGTGAAGGCGAACCATTATCAAATGATATGCCTTATCTAGCAAGGACTATTTTTAACTGGACTTCCATAATCGATGAAATGATAGAAAGACAAGGATTTGCTCAATTAGTTTGCCCTGATGATGGTGAATTGGAAGAAATGAATAGATCAGAAGATGGTAATGTTTTAAGAAAGATTGGAACTTCTGCTGTTTTTACTTATCCAGCAAGTGCAGGTCATCCACCACAATTTATTACACCAGATATTAGTCAATTAAGAACAATCTGGACTATTATAAATGGTATGATAGATTTTATCTATTTAAGTACGGCTTTAGCTGGAACTAGAGAAGATATTGTAACAAATAGCAGTAGAGCAAGAAGAATTGCATTAGAATTGGTTGGTGCAACGTTGAAAGCTAAGGTTATGCATTTGGAAACTGCCGAAAATCGAATGATAGAACTTTATTTGAAATATTTAAATAAGGAAAGACAAATCAATAAGAGATATTTCAGTAGTTATTGCAGAGATGTTAATGCATTGTCTTTTATGGATTATTTTGATAGTATATTTGAAATGATGAAGAAGAATATTAGCCGAAGCTTCAATAAGGCATTGGCTATAGAATTAACTGAAAATTGTCCTTATCCAATGGTTCAGAAATTACGTGATGGAATCATTAAGGAAATACAAGATTCGGCAGGTGTATTGTTTGGTCAAGCACGTGATATTTACGATTTCACAGCTACTGAAGAAGAAATAGAAAGAAGTAAACCAAAGAAGTCAAAAAAATCGAAAGAGAAGAAAGAAGAAAAATAATTTAGGAGGTTTAATATAATATGCCAAAAGATAATGAAAAATTTGTTTCTGAAGAAGAATTTAAGAAGGTTGTGGAACAAAGAGATAAACTAAAAGAAGAATTGCGTGCTGCTGAAGAAGAAGCTAAAAAAGCAAAAAGGGAATTGAAAATTTTACAGGAAAAAATGCAAGTTAGAGAAAAAGCTGAAGAAGAACTTAAACAAAAGATGGCTGAATTGGAAGAAAAATTGAATCAGTACCAAGAAAAAGAAGAAGAAGAAAAAATGAAAGAAGCTTCTGAGATAGAGAAGTTAAAAATTCAACATGAAAGGGAAATTGAAAAACTGAAAAAGGAATATCAAGCTGAAATAAGGGAATATGAGAAGAAAATTAAAGAATTAGAAGGTAATTTGAATAATTCTAAAGATGAGATTTTTAAATTAAGAAGATATCAACTGGAAACTAGAATCTTACAGTCTGCATATGACATAGCTAAGAATCCAAAACGAATTGTTAAATTATGTAAAGATGATTTTGTATGGGATGAAGAAAATGGCGATTGGTATCATGTAAGAGAGACTAGTCGTGGTAATGTAGTGAAGATTCCAGTTGAAGAGTATATTAAGAAATTTTTAGAAGATCCAGAAAATGCTGACTTAGTAAAGGTAAAGATAAATGAACCTGTAGAAGGTGATAAGGATAAGAAAAAAGAACCTAAAGAAGATCTATCTGAAATAGCAAAGAAGTATACAGAAGAAGAGTTAAAGCATCAAGCGGAAATTAGAAATATGACAATAGAAGATTTGAAGAAGTTATTGAAGTTACAAGAAGAAGCTAAAAAGAAACGCAAAGAACAATTGAAGAATCTTGCTGAAAAAAATTTCATTTAAGGAGTAAATGATGAAATTAAAGGATTTGCTAAAAATAATTGAGGAAAAATGTAAAGATGATTATCATATTTCTGTTATGATTAAATCTTCTGGTTTATATTATTTTTATACTAGTTCTGGTTCAAAAGAAGAGAGTTTGTATGATTTCTTTTCGGATATTTTAGCAGGCTTAATTATGGTTTATAAAAAGATAGGTGATTCAGTAAAATTTGAGCAATTTTTGGCAGAATTAAACAAACAATTGATATTGATGAAGAAAACTATTAAAGAAATAAAATTATATGAACCATGATAAATTTTGTTGTTTTGATGGAAAAGGATGGTATTGCAAGATATTATAGACAATTAGATGGAAATGAAATTTTGTTTGAAATTTATAGAGATGGTGATTTAGAAGTTAGTCATAGAATTGATACTAAATTTTTAGCGCCAGAAATATTGTTTTCCTTATTTTTAGCGCCAAAAAATGTTGTTTTTTTGAAAGATGAAAAAGAAAAAAGTTAAATATTTATTGAAAGATGGTAGATGGTCAACTAAATTTGACCCTTGGAACATAGCAGTTCCATTTGGAATGTCAAATAGTCAATCTGCAATAAGGAGAAGGGGATTTAGTGTTGGCATAGATGAAAATGGAATTTTTATTTTTACACACAGATGCAGAAGTAAATCTTATCCGTCTTATAGAAAAATTCCAAAAAAAATAAGAGATTTTATCAAAAGTACAGCTTAATTATTTTATTTTTCAAAACGTCCCATTCTATAATCCAAGTCGGATTATCAGAATGGGACGAATTCGTGTCTTTAAAGGAGGTTAGTTATGTTTGATGAATTATTTAAAACTTATGAAAAGTTATTACTTTATCGTCCTTGGGTTTATTATTGGAAAGTTACTTATACCAATGGTAAAAGCATAGCGCAATTTGATGAAAATGGAAATGAAATATTGTATGGCAATGTTTCTAAGAAAGATGCATTAATTATTGGTTGGTATCCATTTGATGTTAAATTAGCTAAGAAATTATTAGATAAGGGTTTATTAGTATTGCCAAAGCAAATTCCAAGTCATGAAATTATTTTGGAAAAAGGTGAAGAACCGATAATTTTTAGACGTAATTATATTGCTTTGGGCCCGAATGGTGGAAGAAGAATTAAATATATATTAGGTAAAAAACATAAATTTTTATGGATAATCGATGAAAATGGTAATAAAGAAATAAAAAAACTGGACTAATTAATTAAGAGAGGTGTATTAAATTGTGGTTATCTTCTGATTGGCAGTATAGAAAAAAAATTACCATTCAAGGACAATCAGGTGCTGGAACCAATTATCAAGTACTACTCAAAGTTGGAGAAAGTTCTGGCGCTTCAGGATGTGACTTTCATGTGGAAGGCCATTCAGCTAATTTTCCCAATGATCAAAATCAATCTGGCGATTTACGTTTCACTAAAAGCGATGGTATTACTTTATTAAATTTCTGGGTAGAAAAAGTAGAAGGAACATCACCTAATCGTGTAGCATATTGCTGGGTAAAAATTACTGATAATTTAGATAATAATGTAGATATTTATTGTTATTATGGTAATTCTAATGCTGATAATGTAAGTTCGATTACTAATACATTTATAAGAGAAATAAGCAATCTTAAAGGCGCTTGGCATTGTGATGAAAATTCTGGAGATACGATCGAGGATTCATCAGGAAATAATTATGATGGGACAAAGCATGGTGCAACTTGGACTGATGGAAAATTTGGCAGCGCCTTGAATTTCGATGGAGACGATTATGTAGATTTGGGAGACATTTTAGATGATGTATTTGCTGGAGTAGATAAGAAATTTAGCTTTTCTTTATGGATAAAACCATCTGCTCAAATGACAAATAATCAAATTATAGTCAAAAATGCCGATTCCGCTTGTTCAGAAAATCAAAGACAATTTATATTCAGATTATTTAGCGACAGTAAACCTGAATTTTTGTATTATTGTAGCCTTACAACAACTGATTACAGAGGTGTTTTAGGTTCAACTCCAATAACTAATCTTGATAAATGGTATCATCTTGTTGTAACTTATGATGGTTCCGTTGATACAAATGATGGATTAGATAGAGTTAAAATATATGTTGATGGGCAAGCTGAATCTACTAGTTTAGATTTGAGTGGGGGTAATCTTGGCGATATTCAAAATGGGACATCACATCTTGGTTTTGGTAAACATTTGAATTCATCAGGAGGTCCTTGCGGAAATACTGGATATTTCAATGGTATTATGGATGAAATTTTTATTTTTGATAAAGTTTTAACTGCTGAAGAAATTTCGGATTTATATAATAATTACGGTTATACAACAACAAATTATTCAGGAAAAATATTAGTTCGTAAACGAACTGATCCAGAACCAAACTTTTCTGCATCTTCCTTCGAAGAGAAATTAGGTGCAGTTTATATTGATGCATATTTGTTAAAGACAGGATGGTTATCCAATTGGAATTATAGAAGGAAAATTACTATAACTAATAATGTGATAAGTAATTTATCGGATTTTCAAGTGAAAATAGAATTAGATTCTTCTAATTTTGATTTTTCTAAAGCTAAAAATGATGGTTCTGATATAAGAATAACGGATGATGATGGAACCACTCTTTTAAAATATTGGTTGCAGAAATGGGATAGCGCAAATTCGAAAGGAATTATATGGGTTAAAGTACCTTTGATTTCTGGTAATTCTGAAAAAAATATTTATTTATATTATGGTAATAGCGAAGCTTCTGATGCGCAAGAGCCCAAAAATGTTTTTCTTGATTATAGCGATGGAAATTATGAAAATGAATGGAGTGAAAATTCATCGAATTTAACAGTCAGTAATGAAAATGGTGAGCTTAAATTTTATGCTACTGGTTCTGGTAGTGATAGATATGCTGAAAAGACATTTAATGTCAGTGAAGTTAAATATGTTGTTGAATTTAGAATAAGAGTTTCAGAATATGGCGATCATGATTACTTTTTTGCATCAGGTATAGATGGTAATGCATTTGATAATAGAATGTGGCAACTTGTTCACCCATATTCTGAAGATCAAGATGGATCTTATTATCAAGATACTTCTGAACACTTACTTTATTCTCCTATTTCTATGGGTACATATTATAGATATAAAATAATTGTGAATGAAGCAAATGAAATAAAATACTATATATATGATGATAATGATAATCAACTCGCTAATGCTTCTACAACATCTTTTGGGGGTTCACCAACAGATGTAGATAATTTGAAATTTGGCCCAATTACAAGTTATTCTCAAACTCAATTGGCATATATATCATGGATTTTTACAAGGAAATATGTTAGTACAGAACCTTCTTTATCTATTGGTTCCGAGGAAAGTAAAAAAACTTTTGATTATTCAATTGATATTTTGTTGAAAATAATTAAACAAGAACTTTGTAATTTAGATATTTTATTGCAAAAATTTGATTCTGTTAATTATAATATTGATTTAATAATTGAAGAAATAACTAAGAAAGATTATAATACTGATATTTTATTAGAAACAGTTGGACAAGAATCTTATGTTTTGGATATTTTACTGCAAAAACTTAATTCCATTAGTTATAATATTGATTTAATTTTAAATAAAATTGGAAAATCACAATATTCTATAGATTTAATGTTACAAACGGAGGAAGGAAAGTCCGAATATAATTTTGATGTTCTTTTAAAAGGAATTTTAAATCTCAATTATCAATTTGATGTTTTATTAAAATTATTGAGATCTCTTGTTTATAGTATCAATGCAATACTTAATAAATTAGAATCAATTACTTATGATAATGATATTTTATTAGAACAATTACAATCTTTTAATTATGATATTGATATATTATTAAAGCAATTGTCATCTTCTATTTATGATATTAATGTATTATTTAAACAATTGCAGATTCTTACTTATAATATAGATATAATAATTAAGGTAATTGGAAAACAAATTCCTATTGATATTATATTATTGAAAGCAAACGAAATTAAACATTCAATAGATGTTTTCTTATTGGCCCAAAGATTAAGATTTGCACCATGTAAATTGACTTTAGATTATAATAGATATGACTTAACTTTAGATTTTCAATGTAATGAGTTTAATTTGGATTTTGCTTGTTAGGAGGAATAGGAGATATGAAATTAACTAAAGGAGATAGCATTTTATTTAGTTGTACTGTAAATGGAATTGAAAATCTAGATAATTGGAAAATTCGTTGTGAAATTTATGATGATTATCAGCATTCTATTAAATTGGCAACTGCTAATTCAGGTGGAAGCGATGAACAGATAAAAATTACCGATTCGGAAAATTGCAAATTTGAAATTTATGTACCAAAAGATGCTACTGCTGATTTTGATGATATAGCCTACATAGAAATAGAAGTAGAAAGCCCAGATGGTCAAGTTCAAACTTTGAATATAAGAGAACTTCCAGATGGAAGGTTTGAACTGAAAGATCAGAAGATTACTTGGACAACGCCGTCTTAAAACTTGACAAATTGACGAAAATATGTTAACATCTATACTGTAAAATCTTCTGAGGTTTTCCATTTTGCGTATTTTATTGCCTTGTGTATTGTCTTCAGATGCAATAAAAATTGCATATTGTTTATATAAAAAGAAGAAACTTAAACTATCAGATTACTGTCCAATTTTTCCAAAGAAATCAATTCATCTGCAAAATAATGATATAATCTTATTTGATATAAAAATAAATACAAAATTGAAAATATTCATTTATCCTTATTTTTCTGATTTCTTTAAAAATATAATAAAAGAAGATATAAATTTTCATTTTCTTAATAATTTACAAGAAGATTTTTGGTGGGGTTTGGATTCGGAAGGAATAGATACATTACAATTATTATCCAATTGTTTTGATTATTTTGAAAGGTATAGATTACATTGGCTAAAACAATTTGAAGATATTCAATTGGAAAGAATTCAAATAAAATCATATCTAGTTGCAATAAACGATAATATTCTTCCAGAATCTAAATATCTGAAATCTGAACTTAGAAAAGTTGACTATATGATTTATAGATTTGGCGATGATTTCGGAATAAGGAAAGGATTTCAATCTGATGGCCCATCATTAGTTGATTTTCATAAATACATAAATGTAGAACATTTTACACATAAGAAAGGTTATTTTGTAAATTTGAAAAATACAAACATAGAAGAAATTTTAAAAAGTTTAGAAAAATTTTTAGAGGTTTAAATTATGAAAAAATTAATTTCATTTCTTTTAATTTCAATATTTTTATTTACTATTGCTTGTGGGACTACTTCGACTGCAATTAAAGTTCCTAAGATTGATAAAGGTTATGAAAAGGTAATGAAACAGGCTGATGATTTGGCTAAGGTTTTAGCGAAACATTCAGCCTTTTCAATTTGTTTCTGGAAAGCTGCTTTAGGTGAGGACATAAACAAATTGTCTCATAGTTCTATTGTTTGTCTAAATGCAATAGAACAAATAATGATGACTAAGAATTATAAGGATTTAAATGATTGCGAAAAAGGAATTATTTTAGCTTGTTGGCTAAAATTTTCAGCAGAATTAACTAATCAAATGATTGCTAAGTTGCCAGAAGAAATTTCAAAAATAATTTTACTATTTAAATAGGGGGTTAAATATTATGAAAGCTATTAAAGCAGGGATTTTTGATGCTTATCATGCAGATGGTCTTAATTTAGAAATTAATCTTAAAAATGTTACAGTGAAAGGCGGAACTGCTTCTTTTGTAGGTCAGAAAGGCGCAAATTACAAACTTGTAGATCAGGCAAGCAATGCTACTGACAACATAGTTGGTTGGGCTATTTTAGGTGATTACACTGCTTATAATATTCATGGCGTAACTGATAATGGTGATGGAACATATACATTTACTGAAGATAAGGAAAGATTTGTCATTACTGATGAAGAAGCTATTTTCTTAATTAAAGGTACTGGTGGTTCTCCAGATGCAGAAACTGCTATTAAAGCATTGCGTTATGGCGATGCACTTAAAGTTATTATAAGCAACAATGAGCAGGTAGTGGATTTGGATAATAGTCCATTTAATGAAGGTTTTGTGATTTTTGTAGGCGCTTCAGACGAAGAAGCAGAAGCTGGTTATATGCGTGTTAAAATCAATACACATAAGCAAATAGTTGTTTCATAATTAGAAAATAATATAATATTTGGAGGTTAAATTATCATGGCAGAACAGACTGAATTCACTCAAGTCTTAAAATCTAAAGGTTATGAAATCTTTTTTAGGGAATATGAAGAAGAAGCTCCTGTTTGGCCACTTTTATTTGAAGAAGAAGATTGCCCTGATTCATACGTAATGTCTCATACAATGGTAGGATTAGATGAACTCAAGGAAAAGAAACCAGGAGAACCTATTCAGTATGATACTCCTGAAGAAGGTTGGCTATTAATAGGTAAAATCAGAACATTTGCACGTGGTATGCGCTGGAATTATGAAACTCATAGGAGCATGGAAGCAATTGCAAAATTGTTCAGCTCTACCATTAAGGAGTGGTCTAGAGCTGCTGCTAGAACAAAAGAATCTTTCTATTCTAAATTCTTTGTCTATGGCGCTTTGACATCTGGACATGATATATTTGATAATAGCGTAGGCGATATAGTTGATCCTAGTGGTAAATTCATATATGATGGCAAGCCATTTATGGCTGATGCTGGAAATGAACATCCATTGAAGTCAGCTACAGTTTCTGGTTGTGGTCAGAATTACTTAGGTGCTGATAAAGATTATTCTATAACAAATCTAAATGCTGCTTATACAAAGATGGTAGTTGACAATGCATATAATGATAGGGGTAATCCTATCACAATAAGACCAGATACAATCTTATGTCATCCTTCTATAGCACATGATATAAAGGCAGATATCTCCAGCGAATATTATCCACAGAAAACTTCAGGCGCTTCTAAGAAAAACCCATTCTACAATATGTTTGGAGTTCTTCCTTGGAATAGGATTCCAAAAGTTGGTAATCATTTTCCTTGGGCATTACTACAGAGAGGCCGTGGTCTAGTAGCATTATCTGGTGAAGAAGTGATAATAGATGTATGGCAGGACAAGGAAAACAAAGAAATTAAGGCCAGCGTAATGGTTCTATTTGGTGGTTACGTGAAAGATTGGCGCTACACAATGGGCGCTTGCTTTGCTAAATCATAATAAGTATTAGCTTAGAGGTCTTGTACCTGTTCACATATGAACGAGGGAAGGTTATGCCTTCCCTCGTCCTCGTGGGGGTTTTCAATTGTGGCAATCAATGCTATTCCAGCTTCTTCAAATGCTAATTCATATTTAACTCTTGAAGAAGCTAATGAGAAATTGACGGTTTGGCCTGATTTGAATTGGAAATTGAAAATAACAAAAGAAAAAGAAACATTATTAAGATTGGCTACAGCTTATATAGAAAGATTGCCATTTGCAGGTGAAAAATTATACAGAGGACAAAGTTTAAATTTACCAAGAAAAATAACAAGATATAAGCCATATTCAGTAGATAAGGATTATTTTGATGGTCTTTCATTGAAGGGCAACATTCTTAAATCCTTCCAGGAAAAGAGCTTTAATATAGCTAAAGGTGATGGTTCAAAAAAAGATTTTGAAATTGATTTAGATATTTTCCCAACTGCAAGTTCCATTAATATTAAAACTATAATTGATGGCTCAGAATTTGAAGCTACTGATGATGGAAACGGTAAAATAGTCCATGAAGGAAATGAAATTGGTACAGTAGATTATGAGACTGGATTGTTGGAAATAAGTTTTCCAAATCCACCAGATATCGATAAGGATGTAATTCTTAAATGTGATGGTTATTATAGGAGTATAATTAGTATAGATGAAACTTTTGATGCATTTGATGATTTTTTGAAATATGGTGCTGTTCATATAGATGAGACTGGCAATCATCAATGTTTTACTATCATTTCAAACAGTATTTCAGAAAAAACGATAACTTTCGATGGAAAAGTAAGCAAGTTATTAGATTCTGATTGTAAGTCTAAAGTAATTTATCCTTTAAATGATGCAAAAGAAGCCCAAATTACGCAATTATTGTATTTACAAAATGTTTTAACTTGGGATGCAAGTTCTTTAATTAGGTCGAAAAGAATTGGTGATGTTGCAGTTTCATATTTTAGACCAAATAAATTGGATAGAGTAGCAGCAAAGTTTAATGTACATCCCCAAGTAATAGCATTATTAGCGCCATATTTAATTTATGGAAAGATAGAAGTGCAAAGGGGGTAAAAAAATTATGGCAAGAAAAAGGCCCAAATATTGGATTCAGAAGGCAGTTCCAAGATCCCATAGAGGATTGTTTGAACAATGGTGTAGGCGACATGGATTTAAGGGCGTTTGTCAGGCTTGTATAAATGCTGCTGTTAGGGCTGGTGGACATGCACAAAGAATGGCTTTATTTGCAGTCAATGTAAGTAAAGGAAAATATTATTATCCTAAATCTATAAGTAAGAAAAAGAAAAAGTCTAGGAAGTAATGATGTTTTCATTTTTTGATAAAGCAAAAAATGCTACAATTAGTGTTTATAGAGATATCTTAGATGAAACAGGTGCATTATCAGAAAGACAAACTATTTATGAAGATTTGAAAGTAAGAATTCAAGAAGATAAAGCACCCAGACATACAAGATTACAAGATTATTTTATTCCAAGAACTTATATTTGGATTGATAAGGAATTAGATATTAGAATTGGTGATATTGTAAAGATTGGTGATGAAGAACATATAGTTGAAGCTATAAGAACAAGAGCCGATTTAGATGGAAAATTTTCATATATAAGATTAACAATAGTATGATAAAATTTGATGTAAAAAGAGAACCAATAAGAGTAGGCGAGAGAGTTCAGGTTGAAAATAGATTTAAAGTAGAACCTTTTCAAAAATTTATAAGAAGAAAGTTAATTGATAAGATATTTTTATATTTCCAATTAGTTTGTCCAGAAATTTTAAGAAATATTACTAATCAACTTGGTTGCGCTACTGGTGCATTACAATTATCTGGTAAGATTTTCCTGGAAGCGAGGGAAGTTGCTCGTGTTATTAAATCCCAAAGAGGAATGCCGAATCCTATTTGGGGAAGAAGAAATCCTAAAAGTTGGCGAACAAGAATCGCATATGATTATCCCTTGGTTGCAAGTGTCGATACTGCTCCAGTTTCTGGAGCTGACCAAGTTAGGAAGTTTGCTGGATATAAATTTTATCAAACACATTCCGTTGGTGGTTTTATAGAATATAGAAGATGGCGTAGTGATGAACCTGAAGAGAGAGGTCAAGGAATTGATTATAATGTAGCTTTAAAAGAAATTATAGGAAGAAATCTTGTGCCAGTTATGCAAAAGGAATTGGAAAATTTATTTAGAAAAGTTGCTGAATTAATTAGAAGGGATTTAGCATGATTTATAAAATAGTTGAATACTTGAATTCTTTAGAAGAATCTGATATAATAAACCAAGCATTTGGAAAGAAGATTCATGCTAAAGCGTTTTTTTTAGCAATTTCAGATTTGTATGAAAGTAATGAAGAAGCTGTATATGTTGTGCCAATAGGTGGAAGTTCGCCAAATGTTGATAATATAAGATTTTATCCTGGATTTTTGATTGTTGCTTGTCATAGAAGACCAAGAAATGCTTTTGATGCTTTAAATTTGATTTTGAAGAGATTAAATTCTAATGAAGAAATTATTAATGGAAAAATTTTAGCTTTGGATTCACAGCCTGAAATAATATCTTCTATTTCAGGCGGTTGTAGATGTTTTGCAGTTTCTTTTAAAGCTTTATTGAAAGATTAGGAGGTTTGAAATATGCCAGAAACTAGAAGTTCTAAATTTTACACATTGGGAATGCCTCTTTTGTATTTTTATCCAGTAGATGATTTTAATAAATCTGGTGTAGTTGATGCAATGGCACTAGCACGTGCATATAGCGGAATAACTGATACTAATGGAAAAGTTAGGAATGCAAAGAAAGAAGATACAGGACTAACGCCTGAAGAAATTTTGGAAGGCGCATATCTAGGTAATTTAACAGATATGTCTATTGGTGGTGATATTACTGCTCAAGAACACACTGTTAATAAAGACGGCATTAATGTTGTTGATAAAAGGAAAGTTATTCAGAGAAGCATAGAATTAACTTTTAGCTTCGATGAAATTCATAAGGAAAATCTGAAAAAATTCTTCGGTGCATCTGAAATTAGTTATCCTGCATATGAATATATTGTAGCAAAATCCACTAAAGAATCTGGTGGAGATTATGCTGAAGATTATGTTGCTGTAATTAATGATAAAATAACTGGTTATACAGATGCATCTACATTTGAATCTAATTTGGCTGAACTCTTAACAGATAAATTAAATGAACAAGGAAAAATAATTGAATCTTTGAAAGGTGTGTTTTATTTCTTAGTAGGAAATGCACTAAAAGATTCATTAGATGATAATTTAAAACCTTATTCTAATCGTATTATCTGTGGTTATTTTGAGTATAACTCTGCAACAGAGAAGATGGAATTAAAGAATTGGCCTGCTGGTATGGATGGAAGTAACTATTCTTATGCTAATACTAGTTTAAGTGATAAAATTAAAATGTTGGTGGTCGATGAAAGTTACAATGGTGGGATTCCTGCAAATAAAGTAATAGGCGATAGGACAAATGCAGAAAAATTTACCGAAACTGCATCTTATGTAGATCCAGCAAGCCAGACTAAGTATATTGAACTTTATGGAACTATATTTAGAAAGGGTATTAAAGTCACAGTAAGTGATGGTTCTACAACTGAAGTTTATTACGATGATACATCTGATAATAGTGGTGGAAATTTTGAATCACCATTAAAAATAGAGAGTGGTGCAGCTACTTTCTTAGATGCTGGTAGTAAAATAGAATATAAAACAGCCAATTCACCATATAATGCAAAATTAACATTAGTATTTAAGGCTGTTCCAGCAGGAACATATTCAGTAACTGTTGAATATTATACAGATGCAAATTATGTACCAAGTGGTAAGGCCGAAGTCACGGGTTACCTTTTAGGTTGGTCAAGTTATTTTTGGGCAAAAGTCAATTCTACACTTATGACAATGACAGTTGGTGAAGGAAAGCAAATAGTTGAAGGTTGTGCAATGCTAGTATTCAGAACTAAGCTTGGAACATCTTTCTATTGGGTAATTCCAAAGGCTTCATTGAGACCCAATGGAACAATAAACTTTGCAAGCGATGATTGGATGACAGGTGGTTTTGTTTTAGCAATACAGAAATTAGTAGGATACACAATTCCTGAAATAGCAACATCTGTTGATATTTCAGCAGGTGGCTTTATCTCTTACTTCATGCTTTAATATATAATAATTAGTTTTGGGGGTTAAAATTATGGCATTAAGAACACCTGAACATTATACCATTAGTGTTCCTAGAGTTTATTTCGCTTCCAAAACAGAAGCTAGTAAGGAAATGCAGATTGACTGGCTTGCATTGGCCAATGCCATATTTGGAATAACTGATGCCAGCGGGAATGTGAAAAATTCTTATGGTAATATAGTTGGAACTAGAGATGAAATATTAGCAAAGACCTATTTAGGGAATCTGGAAGAAGCAACAGTTGGTGGCGATGTTACTACATTGGAACATTATGCAAGTATAGAAGGGATTAGACAGTTAGATAAACAAGTAGTTTTGAGCAGGCCTATTACTTATGAATTAACATTGGCAGAAGTAGATGAAAAGAATATGAATCGTTTTATTGTTGGTAGTGAAATTGATTTAACAGTTTCCGATTTAACAGTAAGTGGAAAGACTTTTTATGGCTCTGAATCTGAAACTATTTGTGTAGTAACCAAAAAATTAAATGATCCTTCAAAGGCTAAGTCTTATATTGAAGCCTTATGGAAATCAAAAGGTGGGAGTGGTAATCCACCTTGTGCAAATGATCATAGTTATGCATTCATAATTGCTAAGAATCCAGTTGGAAATTGGGCCAATTTGGCTGGTCATATTGCATATGTTGATTGTAATGGTGATTGGGATACTTGGAATCCAAATCAAGATTCTCCACTTTTGTGGAATTTCTTAAAACCCGCAGGTACTGGTGCTACTGCTGATTTTGCCATGAATAAGAAAGTAAAATTGTTGGATGAAATGAAAAATCCAGTATCTGGAAGCAATTGGGCAACTGCAAACATAGAATATATATTTAATTCTTTTGATTGGATTAAATATGATGAAGATGTATTTGGTTATACAGTTGTAGGAACACCACAATCAATTATAGCTATGGATGGAGCTGCTGCTGTTATTTCCACAACTGATATTGGACATGATTTAATACATATAATTCCAAGATGTAGTTTGATTCCTTCTGGTGAT
The DNA here is from genome assembly GCA_029934175.1 of Victivallales bacterium. GTDB lineage: Bacteria > Verrucomicrobiota > Lentisphaeria > Victivallales > JAUVCU01 > JAOZMT01. Next base: position 14,404 of record JAOZMT010000001.1, read on the forward strand.
TTAGGATTTGCAACAGATGCATGGCTCAATTACACATTAACCTTAACAGTATTACGTGATGATGAAGCACAATTAAAAGATAGGACTCCTTATGTGGATATACCATATGGTTATTTATTCGTTTGTGATTTATCATAATATATGCCTTGCGGGCCATTTTTATGGCGGCTTTTAGCCAACATGAAGGTCGGGCATATAATTAAGGGCCAGTTAAAAACTGGCCCTTAAAAACAAAGTTTATCCCTGTGGATGCAGGGATGAAGGTTGAGGTAAAGAGAAATGGATGAAACTAAAGTTTTATTTCCAGAAGTAAAAGTTGGAAAATTTACAATTAGGCCATTTAGTTTTGGCCAGCTAATTGATTTAACTCCTTCCTTCGAGCGTATTGCCGAAAGATTAATTTCTTTTGGAATACGCACTGTCGATTTAGATATTACCAATAATATTCCCCTCCTTTTTAAAATCTATCTTGCCAGTGCTGAAGAATTCATTGAAATAATTTATCATGCTGTAAATCCTAGAGATGAAAATGGAAATATAAAGGAAATCCATCCCAAAAAAGAAATCTATAATTTAAGTCCAAAAGAAGGGTTTCAATTGATTTTCGCTATCTGGAATGTGAATAAGGACTTATTGATGGATTTTTTCGGCGCAGGCTTGAAGGAAGAGAGCCAGAAACCGAAGGAAGAAAAGAAGGAAAAGAAAAAGTAGGATTAGGTACAATTTTCCAAGTTTTGATTAGTAATGGCCATCGTTTTAGTGATATAAAGTATCAATATTCCATTCCACAGATTTATCTATTTTTTAATGAAATTACTAAACAGAAGTTATCTGAAAAACAATTTCTTGCCAGTATTTTAAGATTAACTGGATATACAAGTCATGATTTGACAAAAGAAGGTCTAAAGAAAATGGAATCAACTTGGAAGAAAGTCTTCGATTCTTTAGAAATAAAGACAGAAGATATTTCAAAAGAAGTTTTGAAATTAGGTTCTAAGATTAAATTAAAAGTAAAGAGGTGATAAACATTGCCTGCTGTAAGTATTAGCCAGAAAAGGCTGTTTTCAATGGCCTATGCTTATAAGAAAGGAACATTAAAATTATCAGATATACCTAAAAATTTAAGGTCAATAATTAAACGACTTGCTAATCAGATGACACTCAAGCAACTGAGAGATTTTGCAAAGACTAAAGAAAAAGGACTTCCATATCATGTAAGAAGGAGAAGGAGGAGAAGATAATAAATGGAACTTGGCGGTCTAAGATATCTATTTAGATTTGATGCAAAGGGATTAGAACACCTAACTGCTGGTCTAAAAGAACTTGAAGAAGCATTAGAAAAGTTCGATGCTTTATTGTCTGGTTTGGAACGTAAATTTTCTGCTGGTGCATTCTTCAGAGCTGATCCCTTTTTAAATGTATCTAAAGCAATTTCCATCATTCTAAATCAAATAGATTCACTTTATACTAAATCTCAAATATTTACTGAATTAGGAATTTCTGCTGAACCTTTCAGGAAAATTATTGCATCTTTGGATGAATTTAAAATTAAATTCCAAGAGATATTGAGAAGTGGACAAACGCCTAATTTACAGAAAGTATTTCAACTTCAAGAAGCTTATGCGAATGTTTTGAAGACACTTGAACAACAAACTAATAAATTGCTGTCTCAAAAAAGAGTTAATGCAGAGAATTTAAATTTGGCTAGACAAAGAATTGAAATGGAAGCTGCATTAAAAGAAACAATTTCCACTTCAATAGACGCAATCGCACGTGGGATGAATGTTTATCAAAATTATAGAAATATAATGGATGCTGTTGTAAGAATTGCCAAAATGCATGGCGTTACTGAATTAGAAATTGTTACAAATTTGTTGAAAGAAGCAAATGTAGTCAGACAATTGAGAGATGAAGCTCAAAGGCTAATGCAAGTTCGGCGTCAAGGAATGCTTCCTATAACTGAAAGAATAAGTTTGTTGCAACAGGAAATTGCTTTGTTGAATGTTGCCAATCAAATAGAACCAAGGAGATATCAAGCTACATTGGCAATGCGTCAAGCGGAACTTGAACGATTAAGAAGTACACAAATGTTACAACAGGCCTATAATCAGTATGTAACTAGTTTGAGAACTGGAGTTAATGCTTTAGAAGCACATAATAATTTATTAAATAAAATAAAAGATACAGTTTTATTAACTGGAGCAGGAAACCGCAAGTTACTCCAACAATATCTTAACATGACAGAATATGCTAAGGCATTAGTTTCAGAATTAAGCAAATTACAGAAAGTACGTACTATAGAATCAGTTTTTGGCGGAACATCCGCATTGGAAAGAACAATAGAATTAACAAATCAAATTCTATTATTATATGAAAGATTACCTGCTAGAAGAAGAAGAGTTTTACGTGCTGCTTTAGAAGAAAATAATTTAAACATAAAGAATGTCCAGACTTTAAAAGAAATGGCAACTGTTGAATTAACTCGTCAAAGAATTCACGAGAATTTAATAAAAAATACATCTACATATATAGCATTATTGAATGCTGGAATTAATCCATTAGAAAATTATGCTAAATTAATGAATGAAGTTGTTACTGCTGCTAAGGCAAATGTTCCAATACAGAAAGCAATTTCTGATGTTTTGGCTGCTCAACCTAAGTTTGTCGAATCAGCAATACAAAGTGTTGAAAGACTAAATGAATTAAGAAAACAAGGTGTTTTGCCATTAGAACAAGAAATTAAGTTACTTCAAGATGAAATAAGGACATTAGAAGCAGCATTGAGTTTAAGTAGAAAGAAAACTGAACAATATGAAATAGAAAATAGATTGCTTGCTTTACGTCAGGAATTATTAGAAAAGAGAGCAGTTGCTGCCGAAGTTGCTGAATCCAGAAAGATGCAGCAAGTTTTGGATCAGATAGCTACAACTAATATAAGAATTCATGGAACTAAATTACATTTATTAGATTTAAGTAAAGAAGATGTTGAAGAACATATTGCCTTGTTAAGAACTCTTAATTTATTAAATCGCCAAATGGAATCTCTATTAGGTAAATATGTTAGAATGCATGGTAGTTTAGATGAAACAGTACCTATTCATAGTCAAATGGCTCAACTTATTGGAAAATCAAATGAACAACTTAGTGAAATATATCAAAGAACTGCTAAATTAAGACCACTCACAGAACCAATATTGAGAGTCTGGAATGATTTACAGCAGATCTTAGCCAGGTCTGGAACAGATCTCAAAAATATAAATATTGCTGCTAGGGCAATAGCGCAACATATGACTCCGCAACAGTTATTAACATTTTGGACTAATTTGGAAAAAGTTGTAATTATGAACACTGAGGCATTGAAAGGTCAGTTTGGCCCTGCAATTGAAACTGTAATGAAACAATTAACTCAATTACATCGTGCTTTGGAATCATATGCTAGAAAATCTAGAGCTATATTAAGAAGAGAAGCAGGTGCACAATTATTGGATTTAATGCGTGTGAATTGGTTTATCCAATTGCGTATGTTCTGGATGGTTTATATGAATTTATTAGATGTTGTGAATCAACTTGCAGAGTTTCAAAGAAATTTAGCTGCAATTAGGGCTATTGCACAGGCAAGTGCCGATGATGTGAATAGATTGGCTGAATCATTTCATAATTTAAGTTTACAAACTGTTTATTCAATTAGAGAGTTATCAGAAGTTGGAATTGAAGTTGCCAAAGCAGGATTTACTGCTGAAGAAACCATGAAAATAACTGAAACTGCTGCTAAATTAGCAATGGTAACAAAATCTAGTGTAGAAGATGCGGCACATGCAATAATGGTAGTAATTAGATCTTGGGGATATTCAGCAGACGAAGCCGATAGAATAGGAGATATTTTATTCAATGCGATTACAAAAAGTCGATTATCACTTGAAGGATTGAGAACTGCTTTAGGATATGTGGCTGCTGTTGCATCTACAGCAGGTGTGTCATTTTTGGAATGTTCAAGCGCAATGGCAGTTTTAGCTAATGCAGGATTGGAAGGTTCGAAAATTGGTGTATATTTGAGATCATTATTAATGCGTTTGACAGCACCAACTGATAGATTTAAAGAAGCTTTGGCAAAAGTTGGGTTAACAGCAGAAGAAGTTGATCCAAGATTACATAGTTTAGTTGAAATATTCAAATTATTACATGAAAGAGGTTTCGATGTTGCTAGTGCAATAGAAGGTGTTGGAATTAGAGGTAGTACAGCATTTGCTATATTATTATCTCAATCTAAATATTTGCCAATTTTGAATGAATCATTAAAAACAACTGGTACTGTTTCTAATTCACTTTCTATTTATTTAGATAATTTAATTACACGATTAGCTTTATTTAAAAACGCTTTTGTTGGAATGTCTAGAGCAGTATTTGAAGGCATGGCAATTCCATTGAAAAGTGTAATTTTTATTCTTACGAAATTTATGAAATTAGTAGCTGTAGGTAGAGGTACGGTTGTTGCTGAATTTGCTGGTATGTCAATGGCTATACTCGGCATGACTGCACTATTATCAGGTATTATTCCAAAAGTTTTTAAATTTATTGGTGCATTACAGCTTTTAAAAGATGCTCTAGCGGTTTTAAGAGGTGAAATAACACTTCTTAATGCAATAACCAAAAGTTGGAGATTTTTACTTATATTGGCAGCTACTATAATTATTACTTTGATTGGTAAAATTATGTTAGCTAAAGAAGTAATGGATGAATTAACGGAAGCACATCAGAATCTAATAGAAGCACAGCAAAATATGTTTACATTGATTACTCGATTTGGAAAAGCGGAATTGGTTTATAATAATCTTACAAAGGCAATAGCGAAATATAGGAAAGGTATGATAGATTTAAATGAATTGAAAAAGATAGCTGTTCAAGAACTTTCCAAAATGGGTGAAGGTATGGCATATTATGTTGAACAGATTAAAAAAGCAGAAGATCCTTTAACTGCTATAATGACGGCGGTTGGAGTGTTAGGATTAGTAATGTATGATTTAAATGAAAGAGTAGAAGAGAGTAAAGATAGAGTAGAAAAACTTCATGAATCATTGAAAGAAAAGTTAAATAAGAGTGTAGATGAACTTTTCGATGAATTAAAAGATTTAGTAATGTGTTGGTTGAATTTTAATAGAGCATTAAAAGAAGAAGAAGTAAAAAAATTGACTGATTCTTTAGATAAAATGACTAAAATTTTGAGAGCAATAGGAACTGATATATCTCCTAAAGTTATAATACAACTTAAGAAAATTTTCCTTTGGATTATACAATTAGCTAAAGCTGGGAAATTGTCATCAGCTGATCTTAGAACAGTTGTAGTTTCCTTACAGCAATTAATTTTAGCCATTCCAGAAGATAAACGTGCTGGAGTTCTTAATTGGTTTGCTAATATGTTGAAATTACTTGTAAGAATGGGAGTAATTGGCAAGAAAGATTTTGTGGAAATGGCTAAGGCATTGAGACAATGGGCAGCTTTATTACCAGATGAACAAGCTATAAGATTTCTTACAGTATTGATGGATTTGTGCCGTCAAATGGGCGTATTTGAGCAAGTATTTGGTGAATTAGGAAAGACTATGATGAAAGTTCCAATTGCTGATCAATTGAAAAAATTACGTGATGAATTGACTAAGCTAGAGCCATTTGAAGCTTATACAAGAATTAGGATTAGACAGATTAATAGAGAAATTGCTGCAATGAGAAGACAGCGTCAAGAATATCAGAGACACGTTAATGCGTTGAATGTATTGATAGGTATGAAACAGAATTGGATGCGGACAAGCATTCAGGCTTCTGAAGAAGCTTTTGCTGCTGAAGAAAGAAGATGGATGCGTTGGGAAGGATTAACACAACAAGAAATAAAGACAGCAGAACAAGCAGAAAGATTAGTTAGTTATGCCCATCGTAGAGAATCAAGAGCGCAAGATTTGTATGTTAAGGCATTGGATTATAGGGAAAAAGCCTTAAGTTATTATCGTAAAGCGGCAGATTATGCAAGGAAAGGCGATGTACAAGCTGCTAGAGCTGCATTATCACAGGCTAATTTCTTCTGGCAAACATCCGAGCAATATTATAGTTTGACTGAAAGAAATTTACAACGTGCCATTTCAATACTTCAGCAAATTCCAGAAGGATTGAAGACGCCAGAAGTACAACAATTTATAGATATGTTGAGAGATGATCTTGATGAGATTGCAGAAAAACGTGCTAGAGACATTGAAGATATTAAAGATGCTGAATCAGATAGTCTTGATATGCTTATGCGTGAACGTGAAGAATATGAAAAACTTATTGATCAACTTGATAAAGAGATAGAACGTCAAGAAAAAATAGTAAAGAAATTTCAAGATGCATTGGATAATATTTCATTACTTAGAACTGAATTTGAAGCAATCCAAAAAATAAAAGATATATATCCAAAAGTTGATTTCAGAGATTTAAATCAATTAATGAAAATTTTGGAAGATTATATAAAGAAATTGCAAAAGGCATTAGAATTACAGAAACAATTAGGAAAGACAAAACCAACTACACCGCCAACTGGTATGCAATTAGGTGGTTTAGTAACTGGATTTGGAACTGGCGATAGAATTCCAGCATTGTTAGAACCTGGTGAATTTGTATTGAAAAAGAAAGTTGTTGAATCATATGGTTTGAAATTCTTAAATGCCTTGAATAATTTACAATTTCCAAAAGAAATGTTTAGACCTTATCAAGGCGGTGGTGAAGTCCAAACAATTGAAGGAGTTAAAAGAACTGTGAATCTCAATTTAGTAATTGGAACAGAAACATTTCCAGTGGTGACTTCTGAAGAGGTTGCCAATAAATTAGAGAAATTTTTAACAAGAAAAAGATTAGTTGGAAGAAATGCTTAGAATTTGCAAAAGTTCAAGTTTTATGTTATAAAGAAGAAATAAAAAGTGGAGGTTTTTAACAATGGCAGCAACAGTAGCAGTAGAAGAATTAAATGGCCCAGAAAGTCCAGGCCCAACTGCAAATGAAATTACAAGTGCCAGATTTTGTACTGCTGACACATACAATCCTGGTTTAAATTATCCAATTCCAATTCCTGATTCAGGTTTTCATTATAGTTATTGGAAGAATCATAGGATAAAATTTACAGGTAGTTTTACAAAGATTAATAATATTAGATGGTATTGCGATGGTACTATTGGATGGACATTGGGAACTAATGGTGAAGTTCGTGTTGGCGTAAGGGATACTGGTGATAATGGATGTCCTGATTCCGATTATCAGCAAGCAGATGGAACCCAAGGTACAACAGGTCATCCAATAGAAGACGCTACAAATGGACATGCTTACTATAAGAATCAGACGGATAAAGTTAAAAATGTAGAAAATTATACTTCTTCTAATCCGTTAGTAGTGGATACTACGGATTATACATCAGAAGGACATAGTAAACATGTAGTGCTACAGTGCAAAGTGGCATCGGACGCCAGCCACGGGCAACAAAGTTCAGAGACTTTGACTTGGATTTGGGATGAAATATAATTGATATATCTAGAATTTCTGAAAATATCATTTAGAATAACCTGCAATTGAATAGAATAAAGAATTCATAACTTCAGTCCCATTCTATAATCCAAGTCGGGTTATCAGAATGGGACGGATTATTGTCTATAAACAATGGTAAAAATTGACACAATAGAATTACCAGACCTAATTTGGGTAGATGAATTTGATTATCTATCCACATCTTCTTCCAAAGATAGAACTTTGGGATATAATGTCCTAGTCTGGTCTTCCAAGAATAAATTCCAAAGAAATATTACATTGCAAGGTGATGAAAATAGAGCTTGGCTGACAAGGAAACAAGTAAAAGAATTGGAAAAATTAGCTTCTATTCCAGATGCTGTATTTGATTTTGAATATAATGGGAAAAAATATAAAGTTAGATTCAGACATGAAGATGTTCCAATTGAAGTATATCCAATTTTGCCAAGAACTAATCCAGATGATAAAGATTATTATTATGGAACTATAAGATTACAAGAGGTTTAGTTTTTTTATGGGGTGGTTAAGTAATTGGCAATATAGAAAAAAAATTACCATTCAAGGACAATCAGGTGCTGGAACTGATTATCAAGTACTACTCAAAGTTGGAGAAAGTTCTGGCGCTTCAGGATATGATTTTCATGTAGAAGGGCACTCAGCTAATTTTCCAAGTGATAAGAACCAATCTGGCGATTTACGTTTCACTAAAAGCGATGGTACTACTTTACTAAAATTTTGGGTAGAAAAAGTAGAAGGAACATCTCCTAATCGTGTAGCATATTGCTGGGTAAAAATTGAAGATAATCTTGATAATAATGTAGATATTTATTGCTATTATGGTAATTCTAGTACAACTAATGTAAGTAGTGGTGATGATACTTTCCTATTATTTGATGATTTTAATGGTTCTAATTTAGATACGAATAAATGGAATGAGCTTAACTCAGGACCTTTATCATTTAGTAATAGTATAATGAGCATAAAAAGTGATACTGAAAATACGAATCATGATATTTATTCGAAAGATGCATTTTCTTATGGACATTGTTTGAGAGGACGGGTGGCAATTAAACAGAAAACATGTTTTGCTTTTGAAAATTCCAATCATACTGAAGGTGTTTTGGAATGGTATGATGCTAGTGATAATTGGAACTTTGGTGTTAGAACAGGTGGATCACTTAATTTTGATAGTCTTGGCAGCGCAGATATTGGTGCGTGGCATATAGATGAAATTATATACAAATCAGGTGAAGGAAAATTACGTCGAGATGGCGTTGATAAAGCTACTAAAACTTCAGGAGTACCTACTATTGCCCTTCCTGTTAATAGTCGGAGTTGGTCAAGTACGAACGAGATACAAGTTGATTGGATCGCTGTTCGTAAGTATATTTCTCCAGAACCATCCTTTTCTTCAGCTTCAGGTGAAGAAAAAGAAGTAACAGAAACTTACGCAATTAATGTATTATTGCAGAATTTAGAGAATAAAAATTATAATATAGATTTATTAGTAAAGAAAATTTTGGATAAAAATTATGATATAAGCACATTATTGCAAAAAATTATATATAAGAATTATAATATAAGTTCGTTACTACAAGAATTAATAAGTAAAAATTATGATATAAATTTGTTAATACAACATCTAAATATTTCTTTTGATTGTTTAATTAATGCTTTATTTCAAGCTACAAAATCATATTCGTATAATCTTGAAATTTCGTTATTTGATACTAATTATATCTTTTTTGATGGCATGATATTGCAATTAATTTGGAATGATGAGTTTAATAATTCAGAAATAGACGCAATTAAGCGATTGACTTTAGCACAAAGTTATAATATTCAAGAATTTAATGTATGTGAAAAACCAATTACTTTGGAAGCTACGGAAAATCAAGGTTGGTTAACTAGAAAACAGGTAGAAATGCTTTATCAAAAGGCATCAATTCCAAATAAGACATATCCATTGATATATAATGGAAAGCATTATTTAGTTAGATTTAGATGGGAAGATCCACCAGTTATTGATGTAACGCCTATTTTGCCAAGGCCAAATATGGCAGATGATGATTACTATTATGGAACCATAAAATTAATGCAAATATTAAGATAAAATGGAGGTTTAAAATCATGGCAATATCTAGATCAGATATTGTATTTGTAAAATCAGAAACAGTTACAGATAGCAATACAAATGGTGGCAGAAAAAGTTATATTGAAATTCCCAATAGGACGAAGTATAATTTATTTCCACGTGTGACTAAACCTGAGAGAGATAATGGAATTACAAGATACAGAAAAGAATTTATTTGGAATAAAAATGCTGATAATGAAAGTGTTTTCGGTGCTATGATTTACTTGCTATTTCCTTCACCCGCAAATGATAGATTTTATTTAGCTTTAGGAACACAGACTGATGTTCAAGGCGATATAGATGATAGTTATAAATGGTATTCAGGTGGAAAATTAAATGCTGATGTAACTGCTGGTTCGCAGCAAATCCAAATCTTATTTGAAAGTAATGATGTTTATATTGACAATGACCTTTACATTGCGATTTCTTCACAATTCAAAACAAACCAGACTATAGATAGTGGTGTTAAACCGTTTGATCCAGTCTATTATAATGGAAGTAAATGGATAAAGCAATCTGCACCAAGCCCATCTCAAGAAGATAATTATCCTTATGGAACATATTTGGGCAATAATGTAGTTTTCACTTATCATTCTGAAGGTCATATTGAATATATAAAAACTGCTAATGACAAATATGAAAATGAAAATTTAAGCGGTTCAGGTTCTGGCCCTTATACTGGACAAAATGGTGGAAAATTATTACATCCACCAATAAAAAAACAGACTGTTACTGTTAAATATGCATTTAATGGTATTGATTATGAAGCTACTGATGATGGTAATGGAAACATTACTGGGACAAATGTTTCAGATGGTAGCGTAAATTATGAAACTGGTGAAATTAGTATAACATTTTCCGATACACCAGATTCTACGCCAACAGTTGATTATTATAAAAGATGCTATACTTGGTCTGGTAATGTTTGTACCATAAATCTTGCGGATCAAGTTGCTAATAGTTATAATGCAGACAATACTTATTGTGGCATTTGTCTATCACTTGGCGAAATAAAAACAAGTCTTTCAGATGTAACTGTGAATTCTGCAAATGGTAATTTTGATGAATCAAAAGTTTCATTAGATAATCAGGGGACTGTGGAAGATACTTGGACTTTAACTTTTACAGATAGTTCACATTTTACATGTAGTGGTTCACTTGAAGGAAATGTAGGTACAGGAACAATTACATCTAATTTTTCACCAACAAATACCAATACATCTAAACCATATTTTACAATAGATTCTACCGCTTGGTCTGGAAGTTTTGAAGCCAATGATAAAATTACATTTAAGACACATCCTTCTGCCAAAGGAATTTGGTTGAAAGAAGTTGTACCAGCAGGCTCAGATGCATATAGTAACAATGGTATTCTCATGGAAGTTTATATTGAATAAATTTGATTGGGAGGATTAGAATTGAGTTGGTTATCCGATTGGCAATATAGAAAAAAAATCACAATACAAGGCCAATCTGGTGCTGGAACTGATTATCAAGTACTACTAAAAGTAGGTGAAAGTTCTGGCGCTTCAGGATATGATTTTCATGTGGAAGGCCATTCAGCTAATTTCCCTAGTGATACTAACCAATCTGGTGATTTAAGGTTCACTAAAAGCGATGGTACTACTTTACTAAAATTTTGGGTAGAAAAAGTAGAAGGAACATCACCTAATCGTGTAGCATATTGCTGGGTAAAAATTGCTGATAATTTAGATAACAATGTAAATATTTATTGTTATTATGGTAATCCTAATGCTGACAATGTAAGTAATGGTGATGATACTTTCATTTTCTTTGATGATGCCTCATCCAATAAATCAGCTAATTATGAGTGGGTGGACATTTATGACACTCCATTCTCACCCGTGTTGTTTTATGACTCGGCAAATAAGGAATATGATCTGTCCCATTCTGATCACGATAATGAATTTCTCAAAATCAAGGATGTGGCAATATCCAATGTTTGTGCCAGAGCCAAGTTCAAGATCACTGATTCAGAACCTACTAATCCAAACGATCAATTTGGTTTTTTTCTAAGACATTCTGGCCTTGCAAGGCCTAATGATAAGGGTTATCTTCTTCGATTCAATAGATTCACCGAGCCAAATCGTATTAGTATTCATGCAGAAGATGGCGGAATTAATGAGACGAGCCTTGCAACAGCTAATCTTTCCGAAAATATCAATTTAAATGATTTTTATGAATTTGAAGCTAAAGTTTATGGAAATAATTTTTCTTGTTCAATAAGAAAATTGGATGGCACTGAATTAGCTTCTACATCTGCATCTGATTCTACGTATAATTATGATAAAATTGCTGTACAATTTGCTTATCATCAAACTACTAAAGTTTCATTCAAGGATTTAATTATTAGAAAATACATTTCTCCAGAACCATCTTTCTCTTCAGCTTCAAGTGAATTAAATACAAGTAATTGGAATTATAGAAAAAAAATTACCATTCAAGGACAATCTGGTGCTGGAACTGATTATCAAGTACTACTAAAAGTAGGTGAAAGTTCTGGCGCTTCAGGATGCGATTTTCACGTAGAAGGCCATTCTGCTAACTTTCCAAACGATACTAATCAGTCTGGCGATTTGCGTTTCACTAAAAGTGATGGTACTACTCTATTAAGCTTTTGGGTAGAAAAAGTTGAAGGCACATCACCTAATCGTGTAGCATATTGTTGGGTAAAAATTACTGACAATCTTGATAATAATGTAGATATTTACTGTTATTATGGTAATTCTGGTGCAACTAATATAAGTAATGGTGATGATACTTTCATTTTCTTTGATGATTTTCAGGGTTCATCACTTGATTCTAACAAATGGGACGGTGATGGCAGTTATTCAGTGGCCGATGGCCATATTACCTTGCAGGCAGGTGGAAATATAAAGTCGAAGAATGAATTTGCAATGGAGAACACTACAGTTGAAGCGTTGGTCAAAGTCGATTCTAACTACAGATTGTTACTTGCATATATGGAGCGCAAAGTTCAGTATGATGTGCCTGGCTCATCTTTTGGAGAATGGCAGTTATGGGATAATAGTGGAAACAAATTAGATCATTTTGATGGATTAGATCCTACTGTTGGTTCATATCAATGGTGGAAATTACGATATCTTTCGAACGAAATTAAAATTTACTTGGATGCTGATTATGTTGGTAATTTTTCCGATTCTTATAGAACAACTTCTAAAGTTGAAGCTTATCATTGGTATTCTGGAACAACAGAAATTGATCAATGTCGTATAAGAAAATATATTTCTCCAGAACCATCTTTTCTTTCAGTTTCTACTGAACAATTAAATAAATTGAATGTAACCGATTGGCAATATAGAAAGAAAATCACCATCCAAGGCCAATCTGGCGCTGGAACTAATTATCAGGTATTGCTTAAAGTAGGAGAAAGTCTTGCTCCATCTAGTGCTGATGATAACTTTGATGATAATATAATAAATACTTATTTATGGAAGAAGATAATACATGGCAATAATGTAAAAATAGAAGAGAAGAATGGAAGGATAGAAGCTTCAATAACTGCTACTGAAGGAACGAATTATGGTCTTTTACAAAGTAAATTTCATTTATCTGGTGATTTTGATATCCAAATAGATTTTTCAAATTTAAATCTAGAAAATAAAAATTTCACATTTGCTCGTGGTTTCGAAGTAGTAGTCGATTCATTAAATTATGCCTATTGTCAATTGCAGTATGCAAGTGGTACTGGACGAGCATATCATGCTGGAATTAAAGTTAATGGAAATGAAACTTATAATGATATATCTTCAAGTCATACTTCTGGTAAATTTCGAATTACCAGACAAGGTCAGACATTAACTTGTTATTATTGGGATGGTTCTGATTGGCAGCAGATTCATCAAAGAACAGATTTTTCTACTGAAAATGTTTATGTAAATACTTGTTATGTATATAATACTAATCAATGTGGTCAAGTTTCAGTTCATTTTGATAATTTTAAAGTCAATGAAGGAACAATTTTAAATTTAAAGCCATTTGATTTTGACGTAGAAAGTCATTCTGCTAACTTTCCTAATGCTAATGATAATTTCGACGATAATATAATAGATAGTTATCTATGGAGAAAAATAATAAGTGGTAATGTTACTTTAGAAGAGCAAAATGGAAGAATAGAAGCTTCAATATCAGCAACGTCTGGAACTAATACTGGTAAATTAAGAAGTAAATTTTTCTTGTCTGGTAATTTTGATATCCAAATAGATTTTTCAAATTTGAATTTAGAAAGTAAGGAATTCGGTTTCATACGTCTAGCAATAACTGTTGATAGTGACAATTATGCTTATTGCCAAAGAGAATATAGAAATTCTTATGGTCATAATTATTATGCTGGGATTAAAATCAATGGCAGCGAAACCGATGGTCATGTAAGCACGTCTGATACTTCTGGCAAACTTCGAATCACCAGACAAGGTCAAACATTAACTTGTTATTATTGGGATGGTTCTAGTTGGCAACAAATTCATCAAAGAACAGGCTTTTCGACTAATGATGTCTCAATATCGATTTGTGAAATATATAGTTCTGCTGATCATCCTCAAATATCAGCTTACTTTGACAATTTTAAAATTAATGAGGGAACAGTTTTAAAGCCGTCAAGCGGTGATTTAAGATTTACAAAAGATGATGAAGTCACTCTATTAGACTTTTGGGTAGAAAAAGTAGAAGGGACAAGTCCTAATAGAATAGCTTATGTATGGGTAAAAATTTTAGATAATTTAGATAACAATGTGAATATTTATTGCTACTATGGTAATCCTAATGCTAATAATGTAAGTAATGGTGATAATACATTTATTTTCTTTGATGATTTTGAAGGAACAGATATTGATACTAATAAATGGACTTTTGTTCAAGGTACTCAAGGTAATGGAAATTATTCGGTATGGGCTAGTGTTTTAAGCTGGACTCATTTGCCATTTGGAATAAAATACGCTCATGCTGCTTTAGGCAATGCTGCATTACGTGCACGATACTATCAATTGAATCCAACTGATCATGGCTCTGGTCTTGTTTGGAGAAATGACGTAGAGAATAAGGCAATATTTAATATTTGGAGAGATACAAATGATTTGGTTAGGCTTATTGAGACTAATCAAACTGCGCATGATGTTAGTGATAATTTAACTTCTTGGGGTATTCTTGAATTTCTAAAAGATCAAAATGACAATATTTCAATCTATTTAAATAGTCGCCAGCAGAATGGATCTTATATCAATTCTTATGATTTAGATGCACTTTATATAGGAAATCGAGGAGAAGCTTCTTCTTATGATGCCTCGGATTTTAAGTTTGATTGGATATTAATACGTAAGTACATTTCTCCAGAGCCTTTGTTTAGTTCGGTAGGAAATGAGGAAGGAATTGGAGTTGAAACATATTCTTATAACTATCAGGCCGATTCATTTATAATTCGTTGTATTGATTCAAGTTTGCCATTAGATTCGTTACTTTATCCTTTCCAAAGAAAATTAGTAAGGAGATCCGATGGTTCTTTTATTGCAGTTTACCATAAGGAAATTAATAATGTTTGTCAAATTTTCTTGGCTTCATCTAATGATAATGGTATTACTTGGTCTTCCATACAAATAACAAATAGTTCTTATGATCAAAAATATCCAGCAGTAATAGTAGATACGGAAGATGATGTTCACTTAGTGTGGTTATCACAAATTGATTCTAATACTTATAAAATTGCATATGAGTGTCAGTTAAATGGGCAATGGCAAGATACAGAAATTATTGGAGACGCTGTTGAAAATTCAGCACCGACAATTACTTTTTCTAATAAAAATGATAATATAATTTACGTAAGTTGGCATAGTCTTGGCAATGAAATTTCTATAAGAAAAAAAATAAATGATTCTTGGCAATCACCGCATGAATTTTCAACGGGAATTGAACAATTATTTCCATGTATTACAGTTGATAATGATG
The DNA here is from genome assembly GCA_029934175.1 of Victivallales bacterium. GTDB lineage: Bacteria > Verrucomicrobiota > Lentisphaeria > Victivallales > JAUVCU01 > JAOZMT01. The sequence continues at coordinate 30,056 of JAOZMT010000001.1, forward strand.
CGAAATATCATTTAGTCTGGTCTATAAAAAAAGCGGAAGACCAACCTTATCAAATAGTCTATTCGAATGAAAATAGGTTTCCAGATAAAGATGTACTTGCAGAATCAGAAGGAAATAATTATCCCATAATTTTAATCGATTTGAATAATAATATATATGTTTGTTGGCGTGATAAAGGATATGGTAATAATCCTAATTATTATAATATAGTCTATAGAAAAAATGATGGTAATGGATGGACTAATATTCAAAATATTTCGGATGAAGACCATAATCAATTAGCACCTTCTGCTTCTGCTACAATTGAAAATGATATTTATGCAGTTTGGTCTGGACTTGGATGGCAAAATAATCCAACATTTTACAATATACAGTATAGAAAATCTGGCCAATCAATTCAATCGGTAACCGATATAGATAGACATCAATGGTTTCCTAATACTATTTATTCATTATATCCAAAAGTATTTGGAATACACACTAATGTTCCAAAGCAAGGATTTGGTTTTATTTGGCTAGACGATATATATCTGAAATTTTACAATTTCAATTTGGATTGGCAATCAGCAATTTGGAAACATTATTCTGTCGATGTTTTATTAGTAAATAAAACAACTAATTTATTAGATGTTTTATTACGAAAGTTTTTTACTTTAGATTATTCACTAGATTTATTATTGGAGAAACATATTGGTACTATTATTAAAGAAGATGTCACTAATGAAAATCTTAAATCACAAAGAAGATTAATTAGAAAAGATAATAATTTATACTGTGTTTACATATATAATAATCAGTTATATTTGGCTACTTCTGATGATAATGGCCAAACTTGGACAGAAGGACAAGTTACAAATGAAAGTAATCCACAGTCTGAACCTGATATTGCAGTAGATAGTGAAGGATATATTCATATTGTTTGGGTCAATAATGGTAATATTTATTATATTAGAAGAATTGAAGAAGGATTTAATACACCTATTCAAATAACTACTGAAGGTGATCAACATTCACCTATAATTATTATTGATGCAAATGATAACGGTTATATAACTTGGTATGGAAAAACTAATAATACTTATAACATTTATATTGCTTATTTAAATACGGCTACAGGTCAGATCACGAATATAGAACAAATAACTAACAATAATTTATATGATCAAATCAATCCAATCTTAGCAATAGATGGCTCTTATTTACATCTTATTTGGACAGGAAAAGGTTATGGTTCTAATCCAAATTTCTATAATTTGCAATATAAACGCAAAGCTTTAGATGGTAATTGGTATCCACAAGAGAACATTACTGATAAACCTTATGATCAAAATTTTCCTTCTGCAATTGTGGATTTAGATGGAAATTTAAATGTTGTTTGGCAAGGCAAAGGTTGGGGAAACAATCCAAATACTTGGAATATAATTTTTAGAAAACGTACTGCTGCAACTTCGGTCTGGGAAGATGAAGAAATAATTACTGATAAAGCAGAAGATCAAATTCAACCTTCAATAAGTGTAGATAGTTATTCTAACATTAATGTCATTTGGACTGGAAAAGCATGGGGATTATTTACGAATCATTTTAATATTCAATATAAACAAAAAACTGCAAGTGCTTGGTCTTCAATAAGACATATAACTGATACTTCAAATGATCATTATTGGCCAAATTTTATTTCTAGTATTTATCCAATAATTGATGAAGTACATACTAACATTCCCAAAACAGGTTATGCTTTTAGTTGGATAGATAAAAGTGATTTAAGATATTATGTTAGTTCAGATTTAGAATGGGAAATACCAGAAAATAAATTTTTGATTGCACAAAATATAGATTATTTAGGACAACATCCTTTAGCAAGAGATTCCGATGGAAGATTATGGATTGCATATTCTAAAAAAATAGGTGATTATTATCATATTTTTGTTGCATATTCAGAAGATAATGGAAAAACATGGATTGAAGAACAGATTACATCAGGAAATAGGCATCAGAAATATAGCTCCATTGTAATAGATTCATTGAATAATATACATTTGGTTTACTTAGATTGTACGGATCAGTTAAATATTTGTTATAAAAAAGGAAAATTTGGAAATTGGTCAGATGCTGAAATAATAGATACTAGTTTAGAAGAATTTAATCCAATAACTATTGCAATAGATAGTCAAGATAATATTCATGTTGCATGGAAAAAGTTTGATACTACGGAAAATTTGACCTATATAGCATATAAGAAGAAAACCGAAAGTGGATGGCAAAATCTAGAAGAAGCAAGTCCTAAGCATAATTATGATGATTATCCTTACATTGCCATTGATGATAATGATAATGTGCACTTAGTTTTTACGGGAAAATATGGGATAAATGGCCATTCCAATGTCCAATATAGAAAAAGGACTAGTTCTGGTTGGCAATCTAGAATAGCTCTTGAGAATGTAGATTATGAAAGTGAAAATTGTTATCTTTGCTTAGATGATGATGGAAATATTTACGTGTCTTGGAATAGTGGTGCAAATATTTATACTAGAAGCTATATAAATGGCGAATGGAAAGATAAATATAAACTTACCAATTTGCCAGAAGGAACAGATTTGGTTTCCAAAATTCCCACTTTATCTTCAACCAAGGGTGGGAAAATACATGTAATATATATAGGAATGACAGAAGATTCGCCGACGCCAATGTATTATCATTCAGAAAAATCTGTAGCAACAACTGATTGGTCTGATTCTGAAAATATTTTGGATATATATTCATATTATGAAGGGCCAGAGAGATTGATTTGGGCAAATTGGCCGCAAATATCTTATTTTAAGCCTAATAGACCAAAATCTGGTTATGCTTTTGTTTATGAAGATTTATTTAATAAGGAATTATGGTTTTTTAGAAGTTTAGATTTGAAATGGGATAAGTTTACTACTGCGACTGAAAGATTTATACTTTCTTATATCAAATGTAATTTATTAACTGAATCTTCTGTAAATTATCAAGTGGATTTACTGAATTTAAAAGAAAAGTTATGTCAATATAATGTTGATAGTTATTTATGTCTTGCTAAATTATTGAACATTGAAGCATTATTATTAAAGGAACTTTATAAATCTTATGATATAGATTTAAAATTTGTTGGGATGAAAAAATTAAATGTAAATACTTGCTTGCGCAAGCCAAACATATTAGAATATAATATTGATATGTTCATTATAAAAGATGGTGTGATTTTTTCAGAAACATTATTAAAAGGTAAAGCAGACTATAATTATTTTTTAGATACTTTGATTCAAGAATTAAATAAAACTTCAAATTATAATGAAGATGTCCTTTTGAAAATTGAAAAAAGTATAAATCTAAATATAGATTCAATTTTAAAACCTACTAAAAGCTTTGATTTAGACATTTTGTTAAAAGGTTTCGGAATAGTATTGAATTATCCAATTGATATGTGTATTAATGATACATATATTTCACAGTTTAATATCGATTCAATTTTGAGTACTTTTGGTAATAAATCTTATTCGGTTGATATGTTAATTCCAACATTGAACCGTAATGTGATTTCAATTGATATGATTATATCAAATAAATTTACAAAGTCACTTTCATTATCTAATTCTTTAGTTTATAATTTTAAATCAACCGTTCTTCTACCTTTCTTATTAGATTTAAGAAATGTTTTAATTAATGAATTACTTTCACCAAAATACAAAGGATTTTATTTGAGAAATTCAATAGCTAATGTTGATATTTTTAAGTCATTGAGTTTAGTTAATAGCTATGAAAAATTTGCAGCAAATCAATCATTGATAAATGAATTGTCAGAAGTATTAAATAAAATCTTGTATTTATTAAACGCATTGGCCAATATTAATATTGAAAATCGTCAATTTATTGTTAATTCATTACAGCAATTAGTAAAAACTAATCAATTACAAAATGAATTAGGTGATGCTTTTTCTTCGATATTAGCGATTTTGAATGATTTAGTTAAACCAATAAGTAAGACAGAAACGATATCTTCTGATATCCTAAATTATTTAGTAACAAATCAATCATTAAGAAATGAGCTTTCGTATTTGTATCCTTCAGAGCAACAAATAGAAGGAGAAGAAATTTGTACAAGATTTTTGGAATATAACGATTGGGATATCAAATTAGACGGAACTTCTATAAAAGATAAAGTAACAGAAATTAATGTTTATAGAAGGGAAAGTGAAATTTTCAATCATATAGAACTTACAATAGTTGATCCTAAGTTATTTAAGCAATGTGATCCATATTATAATAGTGGATTAGAAAGAATTGAACTAAGGACTAATGACAAAACTATGAAATTTTTACTTGAAAGTAGAGAAGGTTCCGAAGAAAATCGTGAATTTAGTATTTGGGGAAGATGCAAAGCAGCAATCTTATCAGAACCATTTTCCATAAAAACTAGCTATGTAATTAAAGATAAGAAAGCAAGTGAAATAGCAAAAGAACTTGCAGGAAGTATTGATGTAGATTGGCAAATTTATGATTTTTATGTGAAAGAATTTACTTATGAAGGCTATCCAATTGACGGAATTTCAAGATTAGCAGAAGTAATAGGTGGTATAGTAAGAACAAAATCTGATGGTTCATTGTTAGTTAGGTACAAATTTCCAGTAAGACCTAAAGATTTACAAAATGTTAATGCAGTTTATGAATTAGATAGATATTCCAATTTAGTTTCGCTTGACTATAGCGAAGAAGCGGCGCTGTACGATTCAGTAGAAGTTCGTGGTGCTGATTATTCGGAAATGCAAACTTATTTTTCAATTGAAACAGATAAGACTTGTTTTGAAATAGGAAAAGAAGATGCAATATTAAGAGTTTATAAATATCCATTTGATGTTGACTATACTGTTTTTTCAACAGATGGGGAAATTACTAAGATAAGCTCTAATAAAACAGAAGAAATTACAGAAAATATTAATATTGAAAATGAATCTGGAAGTACATCTAAATATATTGATATTTTGACTTCATATGAATGGATAGGTAATATTAAGAAGAAAAATGAGAAAGAACCTTTGGGAAGTATTGAATTTGATGGAAATAATATTCAATGTACTAATTGTGCAGGCGCTTATCTAAGAGTTAATTATAAGACTAAATATGATGAATGGAAATTATCATGTGATAAAGAGACGGAAGTTAAATCTATTGTAATTGTTCCAGAAGGTGAAACTGTTGTTTTGAATGTTGTTATTGGTGACGGGAATAGACCTGCATCTCCAATTCAAGATGAATTGATTACTGAAGAATATATGGCAGTATTAAGAGGACAGGCATTTCTTGATGATAATTATTATCAAAAAATAAAACATACTGTGAAGTTACCATATGTAGATATAGAAGATGGTCAAGTTGTTTCATTAGCTGATGATTATTATAATTTATATGGCAATTATTTAGTAAAGCAAAGCGATATTAATATTACATTAGAAGAAGATACTTTGAAAATTTGGCTTTCGCTAAATATTGAGAAGTATAGAAAGGTGCTGTAAAATGAAATTATTAGATTTAATCAAACCAGAAATAATAGAAAATGGTACAATTATTGCATATAGTGGTTCAAATTATTTAGTTAAAATTGGAAATAATACAGTTAAAGCATTTGGTGCTAAAGGTTTTCAGGTTAATGATAATGTTGTTGTTGGAAAAGTTAATGATCAATATTTAATCTTGACAAAAACTTCTTCTTTTGCTAAGAAAATTAAGACAATAAGAATTCAAGGGTGATAAGAAATGGCTAATGGGAATAATGTTAATAATATTGCAAAAGCCAGTATAGTTTTAACTTTTGCAGCTTCTTGTGCAGCTGAAGATCATTTTATTAATGTAGAAATGGATGATGAAAAGAACCAAGGTAAAACATGTTTTTTATATGGTGAAAAGATTTATTTCCGTGTGTTTACAAGTCCAAAGGATATGAATATAAGATTGGAATCAAGTGATGGTTCAATTTTTAATGAGGGAACAGATTATTTTGAATATGAAGAAGATATTCAATTTCCTAATACAAATGAAGCTAATACACAATATCCAGTAGATTCAGTAATTTGGGATGATTGGCTTGGTAATTCTTTAGGATCAATATCAATTTCTAACACTACAATAAGGACAAGTAAAACTGGAGTAGCGATTTTGAAATTGAGATATCGTGTATCATATCGTTCGTACGCAATAACGGTAGGTCCAAGGAATTATGATGAGTATCCCATTTTGGTTTATATTGAGGAGATATTATAATGGCTGCTAGAACTTCTATTGAATTAAGATTCTCCAAAGTTTGCGAGATTAGTGAGGGTAGATTCGTTTTGGAGCTTGATGATGAAGTAAATGAAAATAAGAGCATATTTGTACCAAAAGTAGATACTGCATATATAAGATTATTTCCATGTTGCCTAATGCCTACATTGAGAAGTAATTTAGGAACAGTTTCATTAGTAAGTTCTTCTATTCCAAGAACTATTGAACAAGATATTGCTTTTAGAAGAACTAAGACTGCTAGTTTGTCATATCCATTATTTGAGTTAATAAGTTGGACTTGGCTTGGCAGAACTTACCCAGAAAATATTACATTAACAATAACTAATTGGGATATTACAGCATCAGAAGAAGTTTCTGGAATAGCTAGGATAACTTATATTAGTTATTTTGATAGGATAGCATTGTCAGGTGTCAATCAAGAAGCGGAAGTCTTAGTTGAAGCAATTAAAGAGTCTATGTATGGTTCAATAATTGTTAACTTTAAAGTAGAAGAAGTTCCAGTTTATTTAACAGTTCGGGATGCCTGTACTAGATTACCCATAGAAGATGTTTCAGTATATGTAGATGGAAAATTTGTTGGTGTAACTTCTGCTAATGGACAAATTAATTTGGGTAAATTAAGAACGGGTAAACATTCTTTAAAAATGGTTAAATTCGGCTATCAATCAAGTGATGAAGATATGATAGCTAATGATTACTTTGTGGTAGAATAATTATGGCAACTAGAAGGAATATAACAGCATATTTGTGTCCAGAACCTTGGAAACCAACAGGAATATGTTCTTATGGTAGATGCCAAGAAAGTACAAGTTCGGAAAGAGTCCTAGACAACCAAAGAAAATTAAAACAGATAAATCTTCAAAGTTATCTGATTGGTGAAGGTTACAATATTGGAAATAGATTTGATGCTTATTTATTGCCTTCTGATAAGGATGTAGTTGATTGTTTATTTTGTATTCCAGCTTGTGATGAAATAAGGCAGGGCGAAGGCGATATAGAAAATTTCTCACATCAGATTTTAAATTCTTTTAATAATCTTCGTAAAACACATCCTGAAGAATGTATACAGCCGTGTTTTGAATTAGTTTTAGATTCAAATGCTTGTTCAGCTGCTCAATGGTTTTGCAATGATATGATAATAAAAAATTATTGTTGTCCAAAGAATGGTATTGACAGTTTGGGAAGAACACCGAAAGTAAGATTGCAAAATTATGGTTGTAGAGTTATCAATAATTATGAAATAGTTGATTACATAGAATATAGTGAACAGGATGTTTCAATTGAACAAGTAGCAAATGATTTTATAACTAATTGGTCAAATACTCCTTCAATAAGAAAACAAATAATGTATTCGCATTATAATGCAATAGGTGTTGGATTACAAAAAGAAACGCATGTAATAAATTATAAACCAGTATTTAAATACATTGCTGTAATAGATTTAATCTATTTACATCCAAATGATAGACAATTATATGATGTGCCATTGCCAACATTAGAATGTGCAACAGAGTGTTTGCAGAAGATTCATTGGTATCAAAAATCATATACAGTAGAAAATGTTGAACGTCCTTTGCCATATATAGTTTGTGAAGTTCCGATTCCAAGGAACTGTGCAATTGAAAAGATGGAATTTAGATTTGAAGAATCACCTTGCTATGCAGTATTTAAACCAGATTTGACTAAAATTCCAGATGAAAGAAAAACTATACCATCCAATAATTCTTTGCGTTTTGTTTGGGAAAAAGAAAAAGCAGATCCATTGGTTGATATGGGAATTATGAATGAGGGTAAGACTTGGTTTATTGTGTGGGCATTGAAAAATAGTGCTTGTTTAATACCAGGTGAATATATGATAGTTTATGTATGGTTAAAAGGATTTGAAAGTCAATGCAATCCTTTCATTTGGGCAATTAATTGGTTTGAAACACCCTGCTGGACTTCTGGAATAGTGCAAGGTTGTGGTTTATTAGATGAAGAAGGAAATGTTATAGAAGGTGGATTAGGGCATTCATTTCATAGTGATTGGGTGGGCGATGAAAGATTAAGATGGTTAATATCATATAAAGGACAAAAAGAATTGTATTGGTTGAAATGCTCTGATTTTGCAGAATATAAAATTGGTGATAGAGTGTTCATACAAAAGCAAGGGCTTTCTAAAGTTTTAAATTACGATGGAACTGAAGCAGAGCCTGATCCAGCTTGTCGTTGGCCTTATCCATGGCATAACGAATTTCCAATGAACCAAAAGGATGGTAGTCCACCCATATTGAGTGATTCTAATGTTTCATATACGCTTGATCCATCAAATGATATAATAGTTCCACAGAAATTTTATGCATAGGTGAAGATTTATGCCAAGACTTGAAGCAGAAGATGCAACATATCCAGTAATGAGACATGATTTTAAATGGGCTAGAATTACAAAAATTGATTATAGTTTAGATATATGCGATATAGTAATTTTAGATAAAAATAAAAATGAAACTAATGAAAAGTATAGTAATGTGCCTATTTTTTATCATTGCGAACCAAATGCTAAACGAAATGCTAATGGTTCATTGGAAAATGCTTCATTTGCATTTGAATTAAATGATGATGTTTTGGTAAGGTTTGAAGATGATCAGCCAATTGTAGTTGCAAGATTAGATGGATTAAAACCTTGTTTAAAAGGATTTTTATTTCTCCATGGATTCGATTATGATAAAGTGATTTTCTCCGAAGTGGAAGGTGAATTTATTGAAGGTGAATCTACTACTTGTAGTGATGGTGGCGAAGGTATAGTTGCAAAATATGAACCAGATAAAAAACTATTATATCATGATGCTAGAAAGTGTTGGTCAGGAACGATTACAGGAAATTCATCTGGCGCAATAGGTACTATTGCAAGTTGCGAATATCCACATTATATATGGCATCCTGAAGAAGTGCCTAGTTATACCGAATATACTAAAAAAACAGAACCTAGATTTCCAGTAGAAGAAATTTGTGCACATGGTTGTGGTTCGCATTTCGGCGGTTGCGGGAGAAGTTGGTCAAAGACTTATGAGGGTGTTACTTTAACAGCTTTCTTATGGGACCCTGGTACAGGAGTTCCTGTATGGTCTGTAGCAGCAACACGTGGGAATAAACAATTATTATTCAAACATGGCAATATGGAATACACTTTTTATCATCCAAATGGTTCGCCTAGGTATAAATGGGAAACAGATACGGATTTGAGAACTTGTCATATTGGATTTGATATTTGGGAAGAAAACGGTCATATCATGGTTGGAATAGCCAATGATGACGGTGGCGTTTTCATATTTAAATTAAATGGCGAATATTTAGAAATGCAAAATACGCCATTTTCACATTTTAAAAGTTGGTGGGCTGAAAATAAATGTAAGAGAACACCACAATGGTATTGTTATGATGTAGCAGAAAAACATTTCAGATTAATAGGATATGATGGCCCAAAATATAAATTATATTGGTGTTGGTTTGGACAAAATACTTATTATGAGGAATATGTAAAGACGGGTGAAATTATTGAGAGAAAATTAGGAAATTGGCCCACAGATAATGATGGTATGATTTTGGATGCGATTTGGCATCCATTAGAAAGAGAAGTTTATTGGTATTATAAGACAGGTCAGAAATATGATGACCAAGGTGTTCAGATTTATCGTGATGAGCCAGCAAGAGGTTATGTATATCATACTAATGCACTTACAATAATTCATTATAGATGGACTGAAGGTGGTAGTTTTGAACCCGTTAATCCTTGGCCATGTCTTTGTTTATGGGGACCAGAATCATATCCAGTTTCAACGCCTTGGGGTATTTTGACTGCATATTGCATAGGTGTTACTAGTCAAGGCGGTTGCTGGGGCTATGGTGGTCGAACGGAAAAGAAATATCATGCTGGACATAAAACTATTATATATCATGGTAAGTGCACAATAGGAAATTCACATTATGATTTAGGTCAAAGTGAATATTATGATAATTGTCTTACAATAAGTGCAAAATGTTGGGCAGGAAGCAGACCAAATCCGAGTCAATATGAAGGTGAAAATTCTATAGGATGTCATGAGATAACTTGTGGGCCATGCCAAGGGGACCCTAAGACTTGTTATATTTATGGAATAACAAGTTATGCTTCATATGGCGCAAAACCTGAATGTATTTCAACTTCGCAAAAGGATATTTATTTATCTTATTGGCAATTCAATCAAGAAGGTGGAATTTCAGCGGTGTATGTTAGGATTCCATATAAGGTTGAAGAAGATGAAAAAGGAAATAAGCAATGTGTTAGAGATGATGAAAATGCTACTGAACATGTAATAGGTAGTAAAGTGATAGCAGAAACAAATGCAGGTGATCAATTTCCTTGGGATGATGGTTGGGAAGCTATTCTATTAAAAGGAACTACTGAATCTGGAATTGTTAAAAATCATGTAGCATATAGGATTAAAGATAAAGATGAATTTTTAATTAAGCCGAGTGGCAAGAGATTTTCAGGTATTAGAGCATTTTACCAAAAGTTAACGCCCGCATAAAATTTTTAAATCTTTCGGCATTTTCGGATAAAATTTCAATAATGCCAATTGTCTTTTATGATTTAATATAAACTTACTACTGGAATGGAATCCTATTTTTAACCAAGTATTGTTCTTGATTAAAGCATTGGTAATTTGTATCAAACCATATTGCATTGCCAAACTATCTAATAATCGCAAATACATTAAGTAATTTTCTTCATCTATTTCACACTTAATACCCAATTCAATTTTATACCTAGCATTGGGATAAACAACTATTTTGTTTATATTCAAAGATTCATCGCTACTAGTTCTAAATTCAGGTAACAATCTTTTTTGCACTTCATCCATATCTGTTGTGATATTAACAGTGGTGTGATCTTTCCATACTTCAATTTCACTATTCTTAATGGAAGCATAACAGATTAATTCTTTATCACTTATTTTTTTAGGCGTTAATTCCTCGCTTCTAACAATGATTTTGTTCATAGAATGCCACCCCAATTTCTGGAAATTTCAATAATCTTATATGCCATTTGTTTTGCAATTTCTGTATTAACATTTCTTTTTCCTTCTTCAGTTTCCATTTCTGGTATATAAACTTCTTCAAATGGAAGATGAAATTCATCTAGATATTTCTTTATATAGTAAACAATTTCCGCATCTTCTTTTTTATTTCTAATTAAAAATGTGTAAATATCATATTTGACTATGTTATATTTTACTTTATTATAAATTAAATTAAAATATTTTTTTTCTAAAGTTATCTTGCTATATGCTAAGGAATCAATGAATGTTCTATCTGTAATAATTGAATAATTTTTCCAAATGTCAAATTTAAAATATTCCATTTCATTAATTAACCATTCCCATCTAAAAGTCATTTCTTGATTGGAATATAATAAAGTTTTAGCATCTTTTTGCAAAATATCTAAAAATGATCTGGCTACTTCAGGAAGGAAAATGAAGTCTTTCAATAAATCATTTTCTTTTAATAAGTTGAACAATGTAGTCTTTCCAACATTATGACTGCCAGATAATGAAAAAATCATTTTGCTTCACCTATTTTAGATAGGATTTCACATAATTTTTTTAAGCAAGTTTTGAAAGATTTATCAACTATTATTGGATCTACATAATCCAAGGTTTTTCTGCATAATTCCATTCTAAAAACAATAATGAATATTTATTATTGTTTTCAACTATTTCAAATAACTTTTTATTTTTACAATCTCTTGTAATTAAAATTACATTTCCTAATTCATTTTTCATTGTTTTTTCCTTAGATATTAATATCATTTTTACAATGAGATAAAAGAATCTTTGCAAACAATGCTCTCATTCTAATCACTTTATCATTTGAACGAACAGCTTGCCTAATACATTCTTCTGGAGATAAATTGTGTTCTTTACAATACTGTTTCAATAAATTCTTATGAAATATAGGAAATTTAATTTTTTGGATATAACTCATTTTAACCTCCCTTCTTTATAACCTTTAAATATATCAATCAATATTCCATTGGCTATTAATTTTTCTCTAAAATGATTAAAAAATTTTTTAATTTCTTTTTCAGAACTACTTTGGTAAATACAAATTTCTTTCTTATTCGATATAAATACTAATCTAAAATCATCACACCATCTTTTGATACAAATAATATTTCCATTTGCCAAATTTAATAAATTTCCATTTTGGCAGATAATCCACATAGCTAAACTCCTTTGTAATTTTTGTAATTTTCTAATGCTTGTTTCAAATATTGCTTCATAACATTATCATCTAAATAACCATCAAATTCCGTACCAATTTTCTTTTCAAGTATCACTTCACCAGCTACTGCGTTCCAAATATCATTTGTTTCTCCGTGTGATATTCTAATACTCAATTTTCCCCATCTATAACGTACATAGACCATTTTACCATTTGTTAATTTAATTTCCCATTGACTGGGACAGCATTCACATGTTCTTTTGATATACTGTATTTCCAAATCAGAACCAGAATCATAAATTTCCTTTAAAGATTTTTTTTCAATACCTTCAATGTAGTCTAAGGCAAATTTAACTCCATCAATGAATGACCTATTCCAAATGTGCTTTTCATCTTCCAATTCTTTGCATTCTTTTTTCAATTTTATAAATCTTTTCATTATTACAAAGAAGTCTATCTTCATTTTTAAACTCCTTAATTTAATTTATCTATTATGTAAATTAATACAATTAAATATAAGATGCCAAATATTATGGTTTCCATTTTCTAGTAAGTTCAGCTAATTTTATAATTTGCTCATCAGTCAAAGGAAAATTGAATATATTTACTTTTCCAGAGATAGTGGCAATTTTTTCTCCATTTAAATAAATTTTTGCATTATCTTTATCATATATTACATTGATAACAATATTTTTATTTGTATTATTGAGAAGCTCCCCTATTAACCATTCAACAATTTGTTTTTTTAACATTATTATTCTCCTTAATTTCTTTTTTTTCTGGAAATAACCCCCAATAAAATCGACCCCAGTAATTGTCCAATACATCAAAAATCTCTATAGGAACTTCACAATTTTCAAAAGAATTGGTTTCTTCGTTATACTGACCTAATTTAATACCAAGCTTTTCTAAAAACTCCTTATCTTTATAATCAGCTATTATCCATCCTTTATATTTCATTTTTTCTCCTATTTTTCAAAACAAAATTCAAAAACTTCTTCTATGCTTTTAACAAATTTGATATTGATTTTAGATTTTGTTTCTTCATCTATATCTGCTAAGTCAAATTTATTTCCAACTGGAATTAAGACATTTTTAATTCCTTCTCTAACAGCAGCAGTTATCTTTTCCTGTAATCCGCCAATTGGCAATACCTTTCCAGTTAAGCTCAATTCACCTGTCATTGCGATGTCTTCCTTAACTTTTTGTTGTTTAACTGCCGATAATACAGCAGTTGCAATAGCAATTCCAGCAGAAGGCCCATCTTTTGGAACAGCTCCTGGTATAGCATGGATGTAAATGTCAACATCATTTGGCCAATCTTTATATAATCTTTTAACATTAGCGATAGCAATATTTACACTTTCCTTGATAACATCCTTCAAATTACCACTTATGTGAATTTTTTGTTTTTCTTCTTCTTTTGGAACTAATGTCACTTCAATGGGTAATATACTACCGCCTGTTCCAGATACTGCTAGGCCGTTTACGATGCCAATTCCTTCTAATTTATATTTATAGATTGGTTTTTGTAAATAATATTTCACATCATCTTTCGTTATTATTTCCTTTTTAATTCCTTTTTCAAAATAGTCTTTTAATGCTTTTCTCAAAATAGTTCTAATTTTTTCATCTAATTTTCTAACGCCAGCTTCATTGGTATATTCTTTGATAACTTTAATAATAGCTTCATCTTCAAATCTAATATCAAATAACTTATCAATTCCAACTTCTTTCTTCTCTTTTGGAATTATATAATCTTTTGCAATATATAATTTTTCAATATCTGTATAGCCATTTAATTCTATAACTTCCAATCTATCTAATAGGATTGGATTAACATTTTCAATATAATTACCTGTTAAAATAAATAATACTTTACTTAAATCAAATGGTACTTCTAACCAATGATCTCTAAATTCACGATTTACAGCAGGATCAAGAATTTCCAAAAGAGCAGCTTGTGGATCGCCATGTATTGAATATCGTCCGACTTTATCTATCTCATCTAATATTATTACAGGATTTTTAGATTTAGCCAAATGAATTCTTTGCATAATTACGCCTGCGCTAGAACCAACGTAGGTTCTGCGAAAACCTTTTAGAAAATGTGGATCAGAAACTCCACCCAATGATATTTGAATGCATTTTCTTCCTAGTGCTTTTGCAATTGATTGCGCCAAAGTAGTTTTTCCACATCCCATTGGGCCTATAAAAGTTAAAATATTAGATTTTGGCCCTTTTACTTTCCAAACAGCTAAATATTCTAAAATTCTTTCTTTTGCTTTTTCCATTCCATAATGTGTTTTATTTAAATGTTCTTTAATTGAATTTAAATCTAAATTATCTTCTGTATAAGTATTCCAAGGCAATTCAAGAACAAAATTAATATAATCTTCAATATTGCCAGCTTCAGGTGAATTTTCATTTATGGCAGTTAATCTTTCAATTTCCCTATCAAGTTTATCTTTAACTTCTTTTGGAAGTATGTTTTGTTTTTCTTTGATTTTTTTCTTTAATTCTTCTACTCTCTTTTCAATACCAAGCTCCTTTTTTATAACTTCCATTTGTGCATGAAGAAAGTTTTTCTTTCCCCATTCTTCCAATTTCTTTTGTGTTTTCATTTGAAGTTCTTTTTTCCATTCAATTGCCTTATTTTCTTTTAAAATATAAAATAATAATTTTTCAACTTTAATCTTTATGCTCCTTTCAAATAGAATTTCCTTTCTTGCTTCCATATCTGGGAGATATCCAGTTAATAGATGGATTCTATCCAAGAATGTATATTTTCCATCAGAGATAATATCAGGATTGATTCTAATGATATTAGCGATTTTATTGATATAATCTTGTTGTTCTAATAGCATTAAATTATATGCCTTTTCTTCTTCTTCATTTATATCCCAATTGAGTTCAAATTCATAAATAAAACCATCTTCTTTAATTTCAGCAACATATCTCACAACTAGAAATAAGTTAATAAATTCATCTATTGTTAAAAATTCAGAAATAACACCTTTGTTTTCTTCATATTCAAGAAAAATTTTAAATTGCTTTTCCTTTCCAAAAAAATCAATTAATTTATTTTCACCTTTGATTCTAGTTGTTTGGAAAGGACAAGCAATAATTGTAGAAGGAATGACTGGCACTTCAATGACTTTGTCTTTATCTTTTAATTTTGCTACTTTCATAAATCTTCTCCTATGAGAAATTTTTGAAAAATAAAAATTTTTACCATACTATTGATATTGATTCAAGAACCACTTTTTTGCCACACCATTGGCATTTGTATGGAGGTTTATCTATATAGATATTTTTTCCTGTCCATTGTTCGCAATATGGGCAATAAACATTTCCATTGATGCTTATATTTGGCTGCCAATAGACTTTTTTTATGTTTTTCATATTATACCTCCTATGAAATTTTTTATGCTTTATAAAAATATAACAATTTTTCACACAAAAGTCAATAGGAATTCTCTAAATTATTTAGTAGATTCAATGCTTCTAATTTTGTTAATAAATTTGGATAAAATTCGCATATTTACTTTTCTTTTTTCTTTTAAAGTTTTCAACATGAATTCATCTATTAAGTTTTTTGTAATATAATAATCCACATATACTGGTTTTTTCTGTCCATATCTATGTAATCTAGCAATACATTGTTTAATTGAACTTGGACTCCACGACAATTCACAAAAAATCATTCTATTGCATACATCTTGTAGATTTAATCCATATTTTGCTGTTTCAATTTGTGCTATCAATAAATTTTTTTCATTTTTAAATTTTCTAATAATTTCATCTCTATTTGAAGCATTTCCTAGCAGAACGACACAATCATCTGGAAAATGATGTGCTAGTATTAATGCAGTTTCTCTAAACCAAACCCAAACTATTATTTTTTCATTATTCTTTAGAATTTCTTTAATTTTTTCAATGACCTTATTTATTTTTGAACTTCCAAAATGTTTTATTTTATCATCCAATTTAATCCATCCGCTACTAACTTCCATTTCCTTTATCAATCTGTTTTTTATAACTTGTAATTGCGCATCTTCATCTTCAAATATCAATCTTCTAATGTCATTTGCTAAAATATATTGTTGCTTGGAAGGTTTTTCAAAAATATAATTTTGTATTAATTTTGCATCTAACGACATTTCCTTTCCCTTCATTACTATACTGTTGCTTAATACTTTTTTATTTAAATCTTCTTTTGCCCAAGGTCTAACTTTATAAATTGTATATTTACTCGTTCTAACACTATAAAAATAGTATTGCATAAATGTATGATAATTGTATGGAAAAGTCCAAGGATTGATAATTGATAATTGCGTAAATAAATCATTTGGTCTATTCATTATTGGTGTTCCACTCAAAATGTATCTATATTTGATAGGTTTTATTAATCTAATCAATCTTCTGAATGTTTGACTTCTAATGTTTTTTATCCTAGTGCTTTCATCAATAACAATTACTTTTGAATTTGCATTTTTTAATTTATAAAAAGATTCGGGTATTAATATGCGTTCATAATTAGTTACAATAATACATTGTTTATCTGGTATTTCTTCTTCAGGATAAAGTATAACTGGAAATTTTAAATCAAAAAATTTATTCAATTCGCTTTTCCATTGTGCTTTAATAGTCTTTGGACATAAGATTAATCCATTTCCATTGGTTTTTATCATCCTATTTATCATTGCAATTGAACTGATATAAGTCTTACCACTTCCAACTTCCAAAAATAAAGCGGCACGAGCGTGCTTCAATACAAACTTGATTATTGGAATTTGATAGTCTAAAGGTGGTGTTTTGAGAAAATTAGGCAATTCTATAGATGATTCAAATTTTCCTTGATTGAATAGTTTACAATCATGTTGGTAAGTTTTAGCCCATTTTTTTAGCTTTACTAAATCAATTTTTTCATCTTCAATTAAATTAGCTCTATGTTTTAAGTTATAGATGCTTAACATTTTTGTTGATTATCTATCCTTAATAGATTATTCTTCCTTTCCAAAGCCAAAGAATTATTGCTATCCAAATTAGTATTGCTAAAATTTGCATTTTATCCCTCCAAAAAAATATCATCCACTTCAATGATATTACTATTAAATAAATCAAAATTTCCGACTTTCATCATGGATTCTTTAATTTTCCTTTTCCATTCAAGGACCATTTCTGATGGCACTTCTTTTGCTAAAGGACAACCTTTGCATTGCTTTCTTAGCATCATTAATGCGCAAGTTCTTCGCCAATCTTCCGTTTTCACTCGGAATTTGTGTCTTTTGCACTCAAACCAAGGATAATCGGGTTCAATTATTTTAATTTTTCTTAATGGCAAAGTAACAGGATCATAATTTTTAGGCATTTTCTTTCCATATACTATTTTATTTCCTTCTTCATCTTCAATATAATCAACGTATTTTTTCATAGTAACCTCCTTAGTAATGGATAGTTACTATTTTATCATCTTCATATACGACTACCATTTGACTGGCTTGTATTCTCTTAGTATATTTTTCTCTTATTATTATGACTTCCCAATATGGATCATTCGGCTCTGGCGGATGAACCATAACTTGATCTCCGTCTTTCCAATCTATGCCATAACATAGCGTTTTTCCTATCATTTTTTATCTCCTTATTTTCAGTATTATTCATCACTTAGCTTTATAGTAAAAGTAACTAACTGCAAACCTATTGTGATTAGTAAAGTATCTAAAACGGTAACTTTTATTCCAATATAATGTGAAAGAACCTTTAATAAAAGAAAAATTCCCAAAATCTTATTGAAAATGCGAGAATTAAATTCAACTAAGTCTTTATTAAGATTAGCCTTTATCCTTAACATCTTTGTCTCCTTCATGGCCCATCAAAAATATTCCTTCTGCATAGCAATTTCTGGTGTATCAAACATTTTCGCTTTAGGATTTCTAATCACTCTATACTCATATACTCTATTGCATTCCAAACATAATACGGCAAAATAGTCATCCCAAGGCAATAATAATCTATGTTTAGTTTCTCTTTTACAATATGGACATTTTCTTATAAAATCATAGTCTTTCATTTTACTCTTCTCCGATTATTTTTTTATATATTTTAATTAATGATAGGGAATGAGTTAATGCTACACCAATATAAATTATTGCTAATCCTAAACGATTAAGCCAACTTTGCATAATTGTTACTTCTGTAACTTTCCAGCCAAGCCATATAAGTATGATTCCTAATATAATTGCAATGTAAGCTTTAACTTTCATAATTTTTCTCCTTTTTCATTTTTTCAATTTTTAATAATGTATCGGCAATATTATCCAAAACTTCATAATACTCATTTAATTCATTTCTCATTCTAATAATATTTTCTTCTATTCTTTGTACTATTTCAAGAATTTCTTTTATTTTACAATTTTTCTCCATAACATTCACACTCCTTTATTATTTTGTGATATTCATTAAGCTCTTTTAACAATCTAATAAATGCATCTATGAAACGTATATCCATTTTTAAATCAACTTCTGTGGAAAGATTATCCGTTCCTTTTATGTAGATGTAATCTTTATCCACTTCAATATCTAATTCCAAGACAAAATTACTTTTTTCCCTTTGTATATTAGCAATATATTTGTGTGACTTTTTTCTTATTTCTAATTTTGCCATTTTATACCTTCTTTTTTATTTTTTTATGGCCATTCGGCAATTATTTCCCATTTTTTAAGTAAATAAAATTTTCCTTCTTTATCTATTATTAAACTTGTACAGCTATCCAACATATCACCCAATTGGAAAATTACATGTCCACTTTCTCTTTTTATAATTCCACACCAGTGCGTGTGTCCAAAAATTAAATTTTTATTTGCTTTGTAAGCATTATTCAATACTTTTTTAACTGTAATATCATAAATTTTTTGCTTTTGTCCATATTTAGCTTTTCCTGGAGTAACAAAATATGGTATTAACCAACTAAAAAATTTATATAACCATACATGTTTACATATAGGATCAAATTGATGTCCATGTAAGATACAGAATGTAGTTTCATTAACAGATATATAATCTCTATCGCTATCAGTATAAGATGGAAGCCCAAAAACTTTGCCAGATTCCATGTCGTGATTTCCTCTTAATAAAAATAGTCTATTTAGCTGCTTTAATTTCCTTAGTAAGCCTATTTCAATAATACCTTTTTTTCTAACTTCATCTTCCTTACATTCTATTAATTCAAAAACATCACCTAACCCATAGACCTTAGCTTTGCTATAGTCTATAACCTTCATAAGCCATTCGGTAAAAAATTCATTATTTCTTGGAATGTGACTGTCACTGAAAAACATTTTTTCAGCGTTTTTTAGAAGCTCTTTAATTTTCATTTCAATCAATTCCTCCATTTATTTTTTTCCATTGAGAGATTCCTTTAATAAATCAACAAGACTTGTTGCTACCTTTCCATTTTTCTTTTTAGCCCTTTTCTTTCTATTTGTCAAATCTAAGGCTACCTGTTTTATAAATTCTCCCTTGTCAAAAAATGTGTATTCTTCCTTGTTTTTTTCCTTTACAATTCTATCAAAAAGTTCTTTTTCTTTTTTTGTCACTTTTACTTTTGGAATTTCAATTTTGATATCCCTAATTGGCCTTATCCGTGCCATGAGTAACTGTCCATCAGATGGAAATACAACAACATTAGTTATGTTTCCTCTTAAAATCATATGGCCTAACCATTTATAATTAGCTATTAGACTTATCAATTTATCATCTTTTTCTGCTTCCAATAGATATAACTCACCCGCAAAAAGCAATGGATTGATTTCTTTTATTGTTTTAATCAAATTGATTACTTTGCCTTCATGCTTTAGCTGATTCAAATCTTCTTTATCAAAGAAAACTAACTTTTCATCATCTAATTTGATTCCTTTCAATATCTCTGTAACTTCTTTTCCACAATTTCCACAAACCTTAACATATCTCACTCTTTCTTTGCAGCAAGATGAATATTCATGAAAAACATTTCCATTAATGTCTTCATTTAATTTGTAAACGCCAACATTAGTACTTATTAAATCATTTACCTTAATTTTTAATGTTGCTATCTTTTTCATTTTTTACCTCCTTATTTTTCTAATAATCATTATTGATTTAAAAGTCAAGCCTTGCTTAAAATTTCATTTAAATTTTTGACATAGGCATCAAATGTTGGAGAAAGATATTTTTTAAAATACCTCATTAGTCTTGGAATATGTATTTTTCCCACTTGATCTAGAGCCAACTTTTTCCTTATCAATAAAAATATAATGTTTTGATTGTAACCAATCATTTTATCTATTCTTTCTAACTCATAAGGATAAAAATGCATATCTGTTAGAATTATAAATAATTTTTCATCGCTATCATTTAATCTATTTATTTCTTGCTCAACTTTGCTATATGAAGTTCCACCACCAACATCTTTGAAAAATTCTTCTACATTTCCTTTTTTATTCCATCTATATACTTTAGTATTGAATTTATAAAGTTCAAAATTATCCAAATCAGCATTTTTCTTAAAGGCTTTGACTGTTATTATCGCCCATTTGATTTGTTCAGGTGTCATGCTACTGCTTATATCAACAAAAAGATAAATCTTCTTTTCTTCCGCTTCAATAATTTCCATTTCAAATAAATTTGTAATATCTTTAGTAAACCAATTTTCTAATTCATTGGTTAAATGGATACCATTTTCAAGCTTTTGCCTAACTTCCTTTGGAATTATCTTTATTTTTTCTATACTCTCTTCATTCTTTTTGGTTAATCTTAAATTCCTATAATCATATATAGTTCTAAACAAATTAGTAATATCTTCAAAGCCTACGTTTCCGTTAACCATTGTTCTGTTAACGCTTGCCAATTTATATTTTAATTTATTAGCTTTCTTTCTTATATCTTCAAATTTAGAATAGCTTCCTATTTCCAATAGTTTGTAAAGGTCAAGTAATTGTTCACTGATTTTAATATTAAATGCTCTTTCAAATTCGTCTTTTGAAATTAATTTATCTTCAAGATTTTGTTCCAATAAACGATTAAGTAATACTTTATATTGACTAACTTGTGTTCTAATTTGCAAATTTTTTGATGGATCTTGTTTTTCATCCATTTCAGCTTTTACCACTGCTGCAATTTTTTTCAAATCTTCTTTTTCTTCTTCTGTAAATAACTGACTTTTGTTTATATCTGTATTAGTTACAATTTCTTTTGACTTTTTCTTTCTTTCTTTTGGAATTTCAATTTCCAAAAATCCTAAAATGTCATGTGCAAGTTCGATTTCTTTATCTATGGACAATTTTTTAAATCTTAAAAAGTTTATAGCTTTACCAAACTTTTTGACTATTTCATAAGCAATTGCTTTTGCTTGATTATCAAAACTAATATCTGGATAACAATAGTATAGATAAAGATGTAACAACACATTTATATACAAAGGATTTTTCTTAAAGGCTTCCAAATTATCTTCAATTACCTTTCGTGTAGCAAAATATCTAATTTTAGCCAAATTAGTATCTTTTAACTCCTTTTCCATCAAAGTTTTAGTATCAACTTTAATATCTTCTAATACATTAACAGTGAATTTTAATGCACTTGAACATCTATTTGCCAATTTCATTTGATAAGATACTGGCGTATATAAGATATGCGCTCTTTCATGGAATAATAGGTGTAATAGAATTTGCCTATTTGCGTCATCAATTTCTGCATTTAAATATTTTTCAGGAATATAGATAATTCTTTCTTTCAAATCGGTTTTTGGTGTATCTTTTGTGGCTATTATGTTTACATCTTCACTTTTAGTAAATGTATTAAAGATATATCTTAGACTTTCTAAATTATTCATTTTATTGTCCTTATTTTAGTTGTTATTGCCGATTCTTTTGGAAGTTCACCTACAAGCCATCTCCACCAATCATCTTCAATTATTATGTCTTTTTTCATTTCTTTGTAATAATCTTTTAATTTATCTATTGTTTTTTCTACTTTTTTCTTTTTCTCTTTCTCTTCTTCTTTAAGTAGTAACGTTTGCAACTTTTTCATGGCTTCGTCTTCTTCATTTAGCATTGCCTTATTTACAAAGGCAATTTCAAATGCTTCTTTTTTACTAAATCCAATATCTCGCAGTGATTGATATTGTTTTATAGTTCTAATACTGTACATGGTACGCATTTCGTTTCTATTAATCATTTTGACTGCTTCAATATAAAATCTTAAGATATCATCTTCAATCTTAAATTTTGTTGATAACTCTTTATCTGTAAAATGTGGAAATTTAATTATGATTAATCTATCTAGAAAAGCTGCATTAAAATTATTCGTACCGATATATCTCATATTTTTTTGGTTACATGCAAAAGCAATTCTACATTCAGGATGAATTTTAACAGTTTTTCTAAGCTCAGGTATAAATAAGCTTCTATTTTCTGTCATTTCGTGAAACCTAAATGCAGCTTTGGCTGGCAATGCATTTATTTCATCAAATAAAATTAAGGATGGATTTTGTAGAAAATCAACCATTAATCCTGCTTCAAATGTAGTTTCATTATTTCTAATTTCCCTAAATCCCAACAAATGATTAAATTTACTATTATCATCTAGACTTATTATTAAGCATGGCAAATTATGCTTGTAAGCATAATATCTGCAAGCATAAGTTTTTCCTGTGCCAGTTTCGCCAACCAAGAGTGCCATCTTATTAGCTTCCAAAATAGCATCCAACTTATTATCTATATCTCTGTGAATATAGTCTTTAAATTCGTCTTCATTTGGGATATAGACGTCTAATGGTTTAGAATGTACTTTACTTAAATGTTCATATGCTTCTTTTTCTTTGATGAATTTTCTATTGATAAGGCTGACTGTTGATTGACTAATGTTTAACTCTTCTGCTATATCCTTTTGTTTATAACCTTTTAATAGCATTTCTATTATTTTTTCCCTTTTTTTCTCTTTTATTTTTTTCATTTTATCACTCCTTTCTCTTCTACTAAATAATCATTCTTTATTTCAATGTCAAGAGGTAAATATACTATCAATTTGTTTTTGGTTATATGCTCCAAAAATCGTTTTGCCTTTTCATCATTATTTGGTGCTTGCCACCTAGTGGAATGACATAATTTCCTTATTTGTTCTCTACATTTATTTAATGTTTTCCATCTTTCAGCTAATATTTTTCTTTCCTTACTATTTTTTGGCAATTTTCGTAATTGGTTGTTTAGTTCTGTAATTTCTTCTTTCCATTGATTCTTCAATTTTATTAATTTTTCTCTAACTGCTAACCACTTAAATACTCCTCTAGCTAGAAGTATCATATATGTTAGTCTTTCATCAATACCAAATAGATTTTCAAAGTCTCTAGCTATATATCTAGGCTTATTTTGTTTAAAACTATTTATCGTTTTTGGATTTAACTCAAATATTTTTTCCATATCTTTCATACTAATCAGTTTCATCAATCCTCCTTTCTTTAAAAATTTCTTTATAGGTTAATTAAACAATAATCCCAAATTCTATAACCTTTATGGATTAGGGCAAATGGATTTGGGTGTTCATTAACTTTAATTACAATTGCAGTTCCAAGAGGTTTGTCCCCTCTTACCCAAATTTTAAACCAACTTCCAGACATTTGGGTAGAATGCATCGTTGGAACTATTGTTGCATTTTTTCCTCCATTTAATTTTTTTTATTTCCTTAAAAACATTTCTAAACCATAATGTTGATTCACAATCCCAACCATATAAGCTTGGATTACTGTACCTTGTTTCTTTCTCGCCTTCCTCGGTTAACATCACTCCATCATAGTATTTGGCAATTTCTTCCCAATCTAATGGTGCAAGTAAACCCGATAAAGAGTCTGCCTTTGCCCACATAAATCTTTCGCAAAGATATTTAAGATCATCAAATGAATTTATGATAAACACATTTACATCTTCTTTCGGAATTAAAAGGAAAAAGTTGATGCCTTTAATCCATTCTGGTTGTTCTTTTATACACCATTTTACCCAAGCACTTGGATATTCATCGTTTGGAGTATATGTTGATGTCCATAAACCACCAATTGGTTTAGCTGGATACCAATCTATGTTTTTAACAGGTAATATTTTTCCAAATTCTTTCTTTCTAGTGCAAAATAATTGTGGTTTAATAATCTTAAACATATTACCAAGCCTTATGCCAAGTAATAGGAGATGTATTTATATCTGTTTGTCTAATAACTTTCCAATTATTGATTCTAGCTTTATGGAAAATATCCATTAGCGTGTGTATTTGATTCGGATAGGTACAGTCTAAAACAAATCCTAAATGCCAATAATCAACATGCGCATCATCTACTCCATAACAATCTACCCTATCCTTATACAACATAAATTTAACTATGCCTTCATATACTATTCTATCTTTCTTATTCAAAACTGTGAGTTTATCGCCCTGTTTAATTTCCAAATTTCCAATCCTTAATCCTATATCCTTACCTAAAAGCTCAAAATCTATATTTGGCCTTTTGTTTAACTTCCTTAAGTATTTATTATCTAAAAATTCATTCATCTTAATTCTCCTTTAAATATATTTCTTCTTCTAATGTTTTAATTTCTTCTTTGAGTTTTTTCAATCTGCTTATTTTATCTTTTCTAGCTTTTTCTTCTTTGTCAGCTTTAATAGCTTTTGCAATTTCAAAGAGAAAATCATAAAATTCATCCATTTGACTAGAAGAGTAAAAATCAGGTAAACCATTAAAGTCCTTTACAATAGCAATAAAAACTTTCTTATTGTCAATAGCATCCTTAAGTAATGGAAAAAACGTATATTTGATTCTCATTGCCCAATCTATTTTGTGACATAAATTCTCAAGTGCAACATCTGTAAAATTGCGTTTTTCTACTTTATCAAATTCTTTTTTGATTAAACTTGAAAATCTATCCATCTTAAACCTCCTTTACATTAAATAATCATTCTTTAATAGAAAGTCAATATATGTTTTCAAAGATTCTTTATAAAAGTTTTGTGTATCTAATTTCACTATTCCTGGTGCAGTATTAACATCTAATACCCAAATGATATTATCATCATCGATAGCAATATCTATGCCTGCAAAATCTAATCCACAAGCCAATAATGCTTTTTTAGCCATTTGACTTATTTCTGGAATATTATCAATCTTTCTAAATTCATATCTATTTATTGCAGAATTTCTTATAATAAATGTATCATGTTTAATATCTCTAGGTATTTTCTCATAAGTCAAGTAATTAAATTCTTTGTTTGATAACTTAGATATATGAACTCTAAACTCTCTGGCTATTGGAATACATCTGCTAAAAATGGAAATTTTAACTTTTCTTTCTTTAATAATTTTAAGATCATGCCTAGACATTAATAAAATTATACCATTCCCACCTTCACTATAATTTTTATATGCATAAATGGGAAAGTTATCTGCATTCAAACAATAAGGCGTTCTAACCCTATTCTTTTTCATATAATAATAAAATAATCTCCTATTCTTTGCCACTTCAATAGCAAAGGCATTATTGATTTCAACATGTATAGTATTTATTTTTTTAGTGCTATTTCCAAATCTAATAATAATATCTTCATTTTTCAATAAGCTATCACTATTGCCATATGTATAATTACAATCTAATAAACTTGCCAATTTTTCTCCACTTTCGTTACTTGTTAGCACCATCATCTTTCAACTCCTTTTCTATTTCCTTTTTTATTCTATCCATTTCCTTTTGGAATTCATTGCCATGTCCTTTGACTTTCAAATGTGCTAATTCATGTGCTAGCGTTTCAATAACATCTTCTTCTTTTTTTGCATATTTGGCGTTTAATAGAATTTCTATACCATTAGTTTGGAGATTCCTAGTGCAAACTCCTCTAATGTTTTTATCCAATTGTGTACTAATATGAATATCTACTTTCTCTTTGGTTATCTTTTCAGCTATTTCTTTTAATTTCATCCACCTTAACATATTAATTCTCCTTAATTGGAACTAATTTACCTGTTTTATTGTCTATTTTATATTTTTTTACATGATTGCTATGATGATGACCATATCCATAACCTCCATATTCATAGCCGCCACCATATGTATAAACTTTAGTTCCAAAATAAGAAGCATTACTAAAATAGATTCCTTTCTCTTCAATAAAATTACCATATAGTATTAGCTTATATGGCAAAAGTATAATAAATTTACCAGTATCAATAGTTTCCATGTAGTTTAAACCCAAAATACTCAATAAAGTTGCAACAGCTCTACTATCTGAGAACTCTCCATCAGGGAATTTAATCCCTTTTCTTATGCAATAATAAGCTACTAAGTTTAATTTTTCTCTCCAATTTGATATCACTCCATTATGGAATAAAACACCTTTTCTAGTTTTGCCTTCAAGTGGATTTTCTAGACTGATCTTAAATGGATGCGTTAATTCTGGAGTTTTCCCACCAGATGTACCTGTTCTAAAATGTACAACATGTGGAAAATGACTAAAATCTTTGTAAAATTCCTTAAAGCTTTCCAAATTCATAAATCCTTTCTTGAAATATACTAATCCTTTCTTTTGCCATCCTATGCCTATTCCATCACTGTTTGTGATGAAACAGTTTTTTAGCTCTTCATTATTTAACTTTCTATATTTGCAATAAGCTATTATACACATTTTAACCTCCAAAATTTATTTTGATATATCTCCTTAATGGTTTGAATATTTTTGCAACATCATCCAAGTTTTGCCTTAAGTGCCATGCAATTCCAACTTTGCGTTTATCATTTTCAGTATATGTGTGAGATATGCGTTTGTAACCTTTAACTCTAATTCCTGACGTTACTTTTCCTCTATTTTCTCTCAATCCAAATAATACTAACTTTACTGGCTTTTTCAATCTTAATGTTTTTGCCCAATCTGCTACTTTATTTGCAATTTTGTGATTCCATTCGTCTGCAAAGATAATTTCCAAAGGAAATGTCTTTTTTCTTCTTGTGTTATTTAACTTAAGTTTCCAAAATTGGAGAATGCTATATGGTGGTTTTGGCGGATTATTTATGAATTCTAAAAACATTGCGGCTTCTTTTCGTGTTAATTTTGCTATTTTTACATAATCATCCTCAGTTGGTGGATCATTGTATTCTATTTGCTTTCCCTTTGTAGCCAATTTGGTTAAGTTTTTTATAATCTTCATTGAGATTCTGGCGATTTCTGGATGTGCAAAGATAGCCGCACTTGGTGTACGATATTCAAAACCCCAGTCTTTAGTTTCAAAACTAGATAGTTCACCGTAACCTTCTCTATAACATAATCTGTTCGTTCTCTTTCCTAAAAAGTCATCATAAGCGGTTAAAAGTGGATATGATGGCGTAACAGGTTTAACTTTTGTACCAAACTTAAATCCTACATGAATATGTCCACCTAACGGCGCTTCATTTGCAATTTGAACATCAAACCCATCGTCTTTAACCCGCTTTAATAATCGCTTTATGTTACTTATTACGATTCTAGGATTTGATGATGGATCTGGTCTTAATTCTAGCTGTGTACCAGCTCCATCACAACCTATTGGATTTTCTAAGCTATCGTATACATCTCTTGCCCTTACCCAAGTATTTCTCCTTATCATAAATTCTGGATCACATCCTAAAGTAATATCAATTTTTACTTTTGGATTTTTGGCCTTTTCTACTTTGCAATTTGGCCAATTAGTATCAATGCCTAACACTCTTACTATTGCCTTCAATGCCTTGTATGCGTGTGTTAAATTATCATATTTGTGAGTAAAATCAGTTAATAAAAGTACCTTGTGTTTAGGTAAATAATGTCCAACAAAAATTCCATTAATTTTTAACTTGATTGTATCTACAATCTCAAAGCCAGTAAAATTATTTGTCCAATCATGGAAAATGCTTACTTGATTAAAAAATTCATCATCTATATGAATATCAATCAAAGCAAAGGGCCTAAGTCTTATCCCATTATTTTCTGCATAGATATAAACACTAAATGGTGAGTCAAGCCAAGCGGTGCAATGATTTGCAAAAAGTCTTATATATGGAAATTTCTGTGCGTAACGCCTAATAAATGATGGCAAAGCTTCAGATGGACTTCTTACGTATCTAGCCCTATCTCTTGTCAATTCTAATCTTAGTCTTTTCATTTCTACCTCCTTTCATTTTTTTTATGCTCCAATTGAACATCTACCACACCAAGCCCAGTTGTTACCAACTTTTGGATCAATCACTATGTATTTAGCTTCATTTCCACAATCACAACATTTAAATTCTTTACATTCTTCACAAATTGCCTTTGCCCACTTGTCTAGTTCATATAAATAAACTACCCTACCAACCATATAATAAGTTTTTAAAAATTTATCTGGTATATAAACTAATATAGTTTTCCTTTTGTCAATGCTTCCATCCCATATTTTTACTCTTATCATCTTTACCTCCTTTTTTGATTCTTACTTTTCAAATAATCATTTTTCACTTCAATGTCAAGACCTTTTATAACCAAATCCCATAATTAAATGTAAAATTGATTTTATTTCCATTCTTATTCTTTTGTGCAATTTCTCTATCTTTCTTTTTGATTTTTATCCAATCTACATGCTGACCATCTGTCCATACACTATTTTCATTTCTAACAATTAGCCCTTCATATCCCAATTCGTATATCCACTTTTTAATCAACTGCTGCAATTCTTTCCAATCCATAACCATCCACATTGGTGCAATTCTTAAATGCTCAAAATGTTCTGTTAATTTAGTATAATGACTAAAATAATTAAAAGTTTGCCTAGCATCAAAATTAGTTCTATCTAATTTTTGCAAAATCCCAAATAAAGCTAGATTCAAATCATCGCTAGCCTTGTTTCTTAGTAATTGATAAAAATCTTCTTTTGTTCTTCCTGCGCCATAGTATAACTCTGCCAAATAGATTCCATCTGGAAGGTTTAATTTTTTGAATTCATGCAATGCTGGATAATCCAATCTATATCTGCCGTATTTATCTTTATTAACGCTAAATACTGTATCCTTTCTTTTGATAATATATTGTAATTCACCGTCTAGTTTCAAAGATACATAACATGGAAATTTAATATTATGCTTTGACCCTCTAAATTTACATAATGGAAGCTTATAGTTCTTCTTGGAGAATGTTTTCATTTTTACCTCCATAAATTTCATCGGCTTCAATCTCTATATATAATCTCCTATACAACTGATATAATTTCCAATGTTTCAAGTTTAAATCGTTCCTATTTAATTGGTCCTCAATCTCTTTTTCATAAAATTTTACAAATGCACAAGTCATTTCCTTGTATGTTTGCTTTCCATTCATTTGGACCTCCCATCTTTGCATTGCATGAATTACAAAGATTTTTATCCTTCATTTTAATTTACTGGATAATTATTATCCAATAATCCAAAAATACATACTAAATAGCCTGCTATTTTTTCAGCTGGCACTTTAAAAAAAGCACACCATTTAATAGCCCTAACCACCTTTTCTGGTGGAATGTTGCGTCTTTCTAATTCACCGATAACACTGGGAAGATCCCAACTTGAATTGGCAATGAGTTTTTTTATTTCTCTCTTATTCATTTTAGCCTCCTTTAATTTAATAATGATTCAATTACTATAGCACTATCCACTATTTGCTCTGCTCTCTCTTTTGGTATTTCATAGTCTTTTATCAATTCGTCTATAACTTCTTGGATTTGTCTTTTTGCTTCATCTTCACTTACATTATATTTTTTTGCTAATTTTTTAATTAAATTCTTTTTCATCTTTTACCTCCTTACTTTCTTAGTAATCATTTTAAATGTAAAAGTCAATACTCCAAAAACATAATTTTATCGTTCAATTTATTGATTGGAATTTTTCCTATTATACTGGACCTTTCCTTTCTCACTAACTCAAAATCTTTGATATAATTTTCATAGCCCTTTGGAATTCTTATCAAAATCTTTGCAACTTTCTTAGGTTTTTCTTGAACCTTTTGTTGTGTAGGCAATATATTATTACTCTCTTCTCTTTTAATCAATTCCCCTTCCTTATCAAATAACTCATATTTGTAAAGAGTATCTTTTTCAAAATATACCTTAACTTTTTTAACATTATCTTTTAAAGATTCTAACAACATATTAATTTTCTTTTCCTTTTCATTACTAATGCTGCAAACTTTTATCTCTTTATCTTGTATCTTTAAATAGGTTTCAACTATTGGTTTTTCCCTTTTATCTTTTTCAATTTGATATATAGTAATTCCATCAGGACAACTAACTGATATACTATTATTTTCTCCAAAGATTACGTCATATTTTATTATTTTATTTCCTTTCAAAACAAGCTTCAATTCCTTCATATTCTTAATCCAATCATATCTTTTTTTAAGTATTTCATAAGCTTTTTGTGCCTTAAAAGAATAGCTTGGAATTGGTTTACCATCTTCAAATGCTTTAATAACTACATCTTCTTTTTTCTCAATGTCTTCAATTACTTTCTGTATTATCAAACCGCTAATAAATGTCACTCTATATTTGATTATTTTCCCATTGGAAAGCCAAACTTTTAAATGTTTAACTTTGTTGGATTTTTCTAAATTGAATAATAAATCGTTAATTTTTTCAATCTCTGTTCCAATTGGCCAAATTTTGAATTCCACGCCAGTGAAGGTTACCATGTGCGCTTCAATAACTGGTAAATTAACAAAATCATTTTTTACTCCAATCTCAAGCTCTTTTCCATCTTTGTATCTGATTTTATAATAATAAACATAATAATCATCACCTTTGGTAGGTTTTTTTGCATAGAGTTTTGCTGATTCAGAGTCTTTTCTTTCTAATTGTGCTTTTAAAAAAGGACATATATTTTTTAATATAGCTCTACTTATATAAGAACAAGTGGTAGCATCAATCAACATATTTTCTTCTTTGCAAAAAATTTTTATTTTTTGTTTTATTTCTGGTTTTATTTCTGTTGTAGCCATTTTAGCCTCCCTTTAAAATAATTTGCCTAAACCAACGGTGTAAACAACAACAAATTCCCTTTTCCGCATAGATTTTTAATCCAATGATTTTTTTGTCTTCTGTATCTCCTCTTGTATAAAGCATCTCATCTAATTCTTTATCTAATTCTGCTAATTCTTTCCAATGTTGATGCTTCATTTTTTCATAAAGTGCTTGCCTTTGCTGTTGCCCTAACTTATTTAAAATTTCCTTCATATCTTTTTAATAATCATTTTGAATATAAAAGTCAATCCTTTTTTTAAAAAAATTGATTCAAATAATCAACTATTGCCTTTTCAGTTTTCGGCATCCTTTTCAATTTAGGTCTTACTAACTTTGTTTTTTTCTTAGAACTTTCCAAGGCAGTCCTTAATTTTGCAAAACTGTCCATAATCGTTTCATTTTCCATCCAACCCAATTCCTTCCATGCTTGCCTTAAATTTTCTGCCGCTTCTGGATACCTTTTCCAATAAAAATTGGATACAAGCCCTAAAGGTTTACATTTAATATAAATAGCATTAATAACCTCACTTTCACTAAATCCTTCTTTTTGCCATTCTTCTTTGATTTTTAATAGATGTTTTTTCATTTGTTCTTTAGACATATAGGCTTTCAAGCCAATTGGCCTACCTTTTAATGTTTTCATCTTTCACCTCCCCAATGCCTACAAGGCTAAATTCATTGATTTTTATTTTTATGTTTTTATTTGCTTGATTAATTTTTTCAAAGATTTTTCTTATTAAATCAGTGACATTCCAAAAAACTATGTCTTCTGTAAATTCTTTATCTTTATTACCAATATCTACTTGGATATTGTCAAAGTAAATATAAGCTTTGCAATATATTGAACCTTGATACTTTTTCCCTTTATTAGTTTTATTATCTTCTTTTTTATAATGTTCAAAAAACTCTAACCAGTGATCAACATAATCTTTTTTATTTTGCATTTTAAACCTCCCTTCTAATGCCTTTTCCTTCTTTACTATCTTTATCCAAAATAGCGTCAATTTCTTTACACACTTGAGTTAACGCAGAATTGATTTTTAACCAATTGTCATCTTCTACTAACAATTCTTTTTCCTTTCCACTACGGGAAATTATTAAACTACAATCGGTGCAGCCTATTTGTCCTATTTTTATCTCATAATTATGTATTTTAAATAAAAGCATTTTAAACCTCCTTTAAATCTATTAAATAGCCTAATATAAGGAAAAGCCACATAAGTGCAAACATTCTTAAATCGTGGTAGATTAAGTAACCTATTGCACTGCCTATACATAAAATATCTGGCAATAACCTAATAAATAATTTAATCATCTTTCCTCCTTGTAAATTTTTGCTTTATATAAAAAACAATAGACATAATCCTTGCCAGTTTTAAAATCTGTTTTTGGATTTCCGCCAAAACGGCAATAGTGACACTTCAAAAAACTAACTCCCATTTCTCTTTGAAACCTATAAATATTTTTCATTTTGAACTTCATTTTTAACTCTCCTTTTTGCTAATTTCCTAATAAAGCCTTAAGATACATTCTGCATTATTTGCCCTCTCACCAATATATTCTTCTGCAACTTTTTTAGCATATTTAACTAATACATTCCCAGGAACTCCAAATGGAAGCCCGTATAAATGGGCAGGGCAATAAAAATAGATTCTATCAATCCTTAAACCCCTGACCTTTTTTGCTATTGTCTTTTCTTCTTTGTTAAATTCTATCTCTACTTTATATGCCATTTTTTTCCTCCTTAAATGTAATATTTTATTTCCTTTTTAAACTTTTTAAAGAATGGGCTATGAGATGGAGGCATGCGTTTTAATGCAAAAATTAATAGTGCCATTCTGAAAGTGATAAAATGTTCTTCATCCGTATCTAAATTCTTTTTGGCTTCTTCAATTAATTCATTCCATTCGTTCTTTAAATCCTTAATAAACACTTTTAGTCCGTACTCTCTTTCAAATAAATTTTTGAGTGACATTTTAAACCTCCTTTTTCTCATAATAAGATGCTTTAATAATTATAAACTAATCCTATATTATATGGACTTGATTTTTGCCATTTATTGTAAAGGCCTCATACCATATACCATTAACTTTTATTCCTAAAGTTTTTCTTTTTTCCGTCTTGACTAAATAAACCATTGCATTCTTAGATTCATAATATGTACCATCTGGACGATAAAAATAAATGATTCCAAAAGCATCAACGGGTTTTAGAATTTCTTTGACTTTGATTCTTGGAGATATTATTTTATTCATCTTAAACCTCCTTTTTCTTTTCTAATAATTATTTTAAACATGAAAGTCAATAGTTACCTTAAACTTTTTAACAATTTTCCAAAAGTCCTGTTTATCCTTAAAGAAAAATAAATATTTATGCCATTCTTTTTCTTGACCTAATGACCAAGGTTTTGTTTCCATTCTTATGGAATATTTTTTTAAACAAAGAAAAAAATTAGATGATTCTTTATTTTTAGTTTTTTTAACTTTTAAAGTGCCATCCCATAAATTTCCTGTTATTTGTTCTAAATCATAATTTATATAGTCATCAAATGATCCAAAAGCTGCTTTAATAAACATACACATGTCACCAAAAAATGGCATTAAATCATATCTGGCCTGATCATGTTCTTTTATGATGAAAACCTTTTTTCCAATTTGTAGATTGTAATAAGATGCCATTTAAATCTCCTTTTCTTCTTAATAATCATTTCAAATATAAAAGTCAATAGGAAAAGATAATGATTAGATAGACCTAATTTTTGCTGATTTTATCAATATTGTATTTGTGACTAAATCAACAATTTATTTTTTTGCCCATAAATTTGGGAAAAAAGAAAAGTTTGGATTCATATTTTCCGAGAAAAAATTCATTTGCACTTCAAATAGAAAAGATTCGAGAAAAAGAAAATTTTTTGATTGAAAGGAAAAAGTTAGATGTTTCAAACAATGTCTCATAAAACAAATTTAGTTGCACTTCAAATAAGAAAAGTTTTAATATTTTATTTTTTCTAAAGAGCAAGAGAAAGTTAGGTCTGCCAAAGTATCTTAGATTGGCCTAACAATGCATGGCGGGACTAACAATTAAATCTATGTCGAGAATTAGGTCTATCTAACATTGGCAATTGGACCTAATCGTACAAAGTGGGTATTGACTGTAAGACCAATAATGATTATTTACATCTTAGATTTAGTTTGGAGGTGATCATGCAGAAGGTAGTCAAGCTAAAATTAGAGAATTCTTTTGATACAAACGGTGCGGAGGCCTTGCCTAAGTTTTTAAGGACTTATGGCAAGGCTTTTTCTTTTATTAGAGGTTTTTATAATCATAGGGCTATAGATTATAAGTCAAAATCTGTTTATATATACCCTTATACCAGTATAACATATTGGTATTCTATAGTTATCCATTTTGATATTGATCTCCAATTTAATGGAGATCAAGAGGAGCTATTCTATGATTTAAGCTTAAACTATGCTTATAACAACATTAGTGATGGAATTTTAATAAAAAACAAAGGCAGGGTAATTGGCTATTATGATTTGAGATATCAAAGATTGATCCTAAGTGACATTACCCATTATGATGATGAATTATATCTAAAAAATGCTTATATTGTTTTGAAAGCAATTACAAGATTTTTTAACTTAAAAAAGTTATGGCAAAGGAAATATATAGATATAACTGTTGGCTGTGATCCAGAATTTTGTTTGGTTGATAGATATGGTGATATTGTACATGCCAATGATTACATTGACGATGATTATGGTGAAAATGAAATAGGTGTAGATGGTAGCGGAGATCAGTTAGAGCTTAGACCTGCACCAGGTACACCAAACCAGGTTATAAATAACCTAAGAAGCTTGATCAAGCAAGTAAAAGAGGCAGGTTTTGGCATGGCGTTGACCGCTGATTTTAGTTTAGGCGGACATATTCATTTTGGTTTGGGTGGACAGGTGCATCCATCTAGAAGCTTACTAGATGTATTAGACGATTTTATTGGCATACCAACAAGGCATATGTGCGCCAGATATGGCTATGGTGCGCTAAGTAGTTATGAAACTAAGGAGTGGGGTTTTGAATATCGTACACCAAGTGCGGCTATCTTCTTATTTCCTAGCATTGCTAGGATAATTCTAAAATTGGCTAAAAATATAGTAGCAAAGGCAATAAAAAATCAAACGATTGCATACAATAATCCTCCACTATTAGAAGATTATGTAAAATTAGGTCTAACTAAGAATGAGGCCCAAAAACTATTAAATTTTTACAGCACCAAAAACTATTTGGGCTATAATGTGATTGGATATTGGCTAAATAATAAAAGGATGTATCAAAGAAAAACCTACCCATTGACATTGGAATTTGAGGATAGATGGAGCTTCTATACAAAGAAAAATCTCTTAGAATGGGCAAAGCATATGAAACTAAGAAGACCCATCACTTTAGTGTTATACGGACTTATGGAAAGTAGAGGAAAAGTGAACACGATAAAAATACCAGGGTATGGCGTAATACAACATGAGAAGAGTGAAAGTAGCGGCGGCTATGCCATTGGTATATGTTATGACTTAAGGCAAGGCGCTAATGATTATAAGATTATTAGGGCAATTAGGAAATATTTAAGGGAAAAATTTAAGGTGTAAAAGGGGGTAAAAATATGTGTATAATTGCTTACTGCAAGGAAAGAAAATTAAATTATAGTGAATTAACAAATTGCTGGTGTAATAACAATCATGGTGTCGGTGTAGCATGGCAAAGCAAAGGATTTGTTCACTTTAAAAAAGGATTTATGGAATTAAACGATTTTAAAGCATTCTATGATAAGTTTAATCATATTCCGCATGCTGTGCACTTCCGCACACAGACAAGTGGTGGTGTTTGCAAAGAATTAACTCATCCTTTTGTATTGGACTTTAAAAATCCTTTAGAAGGTAAAACTAAACAAGGCGTTTTATTTCATAATGGTATAATAACCGATTGGAGATCAAAGTTAGACATAATAGCTTATTACTGCATAAGAAAAAATAAAAAATTTCCTGTAGGTAAGATGAGTGATAGCAGGGTAATGGCTATTTTAGTAAAGATTTTAGGCACGGGATATCTTGAATCTATAGCGGCTTATGATAGATTTTTGATTATGCGGCCTAATGTTGTCACTTTATTAGGAGATTGGATAAAAGAAGATGGGATTTATTTTTCTAATTTAGATTATGAAGACTATAGTATCCTTTACAATAATACCGATTATGATGATGATTTAGTCAGTTGTAGTTTTGGCTTTGAATGGGAAAAAACAAAGAAAAGGAGAAAGAAAAATGATAAAAGTTATCACAAAGTATAGAAAATGTTATTTGTGTGGTATTAGGAAAAAAATACTATATGAACACAAAGGTAATTTATACTGTAAAAAATGTTATAAATTGGTAAAGGGAGAAAAATGATAGATTTTATGGCATTTAAGAAGATATTAAATAGATATTGGATAAAAGTTATAGGGAATTATGTACCACACAATTTATCTATTGCTTTTTATGAAGCTTACCTAAAAACTTATCTTAAAAAAAGGATAAATGCTGAAGATTTTATAAAATTATTTTTTGTCTATGTGGGCAAAGGTAAAGGATTATACATAAATAAAAAAGCATAAAGGAGGTGCAAAATGCACAAAATAAAATTAATCAATGATGGTGTAAGGATTAATGATAAAGATTATAAAATAGGGCATTATATCAAAGCAATAGACGATAAAGGTAAAATTAAATTTGTAGGCAGGATACAATTTAGGGCTTACTTAGATGGTGAAGGTTATATAGATGATCAACATTTGGGCTTTGTAGTGGAAGATATTGATATTCCTCATATGCGGAGATATACCTTGATTGATTTGATAAATACAGGGTGGAAGCTTCATATTACTAAAACAAGACCCAAAGTAAAGGTTAAATTAATAAAAGGCAAGACAATTTACAAGGAGGTATAAATGCCTAATTGGCATATGATAAAGTTATTTAGCAAAATGAAAAAGTATCAAATTGGCATGATTAGTGCTAGGAGTAA
Source organism: Victivallales bacterium (assembly GCA_029934175.1). Taxonomy (GTDB): domain Bacteria; phylum Verrucomicrobiota; class Lentisphaeria; order Victivallales; family JAUVCU01; genus JAOZMT01. Next base: position 67,696 of record JAOZMT010000001.1, read on the forward strand.
TTTTATGATGGAAAAACAAATAGAAAAATTGGAAATGGAAAGGAAATACAAAATAGATGATGAAGATATCTTAGTAAGAGAAGGGCTAACAAGAGCAATGAACGATTGGCTTTTAGAGATTTTAAAAGCAAAAGAAGATTATTATGATAAAATAATAGCTAAGGAGGCATAGAGATGACAGAAAAGCAGTTTAAAAAAACACCATTCTATCAAAGTGTTAAATTTTTGATTAAGGATATTGGTTTTGATCAATTTAAGAAAAGATACCTTGGTTTTGTTAAGAGTGCTGAGTTATGGCTGGAAATAGAAAAAATGAAAAAAGCCATTGATAAATTAGAAACTCAAGCCAATGATGTAATAAAAGATTACCAAAGACATATTACCTAAATTTTAAAAGGAGGTATAAAAAATGAATAAACTAAACTTAATAGTTACGATAACTAGTAGATTAGAATTAGAAGACAAAGAAGGGTTTAAAGATGCGGTGTTGGAAAAGATAAGGGAAATGATCAATAACTACTATTGGCTAAGAGGCAAAAAATTTGATTTTACCTTAGAAGGCAAAATAACAAAAAAGGAGGCTTAAAATGATAAAAGATTTGATCTTTAGGTGTAAAAAATGTAAGGCATTAAATGAGGTGTTAGATGCTAAAGATAAAGTTAGATGTGACAGGTGCGGCTTAGTGCACGATTTGAGTGATTTGTTTAATGAAAAAGTGATAAAGGAAAAGGTAATTACCACAGAGATTTTTACCATAGATGGAAATTGCTTAAAAATAATAGAAAGGGAAAGGAGGTGATAACATGGCAGAACCTACAACATTGGCAGTAGGTTTAAAGGCAAGTGAGTTAACAGAAGATGTTAGGGGAAGGTTATTTTATCTATCATCTAATTATGAGTGCCATTATGTAGATATCCTTGACTTTATACCAGGGAAATACGGAGACCAAAAAAGGGATAAAAAAGCAACAAGTGAGTATGAAAAAAGGATTAGTGCCAGTGACAAATATTATGGCTTTGCAGTAGCACAAACGTGGAATGGAGTAATAAACTTAGATGATCCCCTCATACAAGACAGGATTAGGAAGGCAAAGGAATGGTTTAGGAAGGTGACGGGTAAAGAAGGCAAGATTTTATTAATAGGTGAACAAACATAAGAAAGGAGGTTTAAAATGTTTAAAAATGATTTTTACAAAGAATATGTAATAAAAGAAGATGATGGTGAAAGGATTTTAGAAGGTAAATATAAAGAATATGGAGCTTTTTTGGTACTAGAAAAATTGAGTGAATTAAAAATGCCTAGTCTATTAAAAAATCTAGTCTTGCAGTTAATGGAAAGAGATTATACTGATTTACAGGTTATCATTGACAATTTTAAAATCTCCAATGATACTTGTGTCTTTAGTGGCAAAATCTATCATGACAATTTTACAGTAAATAGCAGTATAGAGATTTCCTTGACTATTGCTTATGATGTTTTTAAATATGAGATTACTCAAAGATATCATGGTGTTGTAGATTAAAAAATTAGGAGGAACTAAAATGAGGCATAAAATAAGAAAAATTTTACTAAGACTTAGGATTTATCCTAAATGTTTTAGTCCTTGTCCTCCATTCTATGATATATGCAACAGACAAGATTTAAGAAAGTTAAAATGTAGGTTATGCCAGGTAATTTATGACTGGTACGATTACATTGAGTAAAAATTAAAATTGGCTATTGACTTTTAAACAAAGGATGATTATTGTAATAGAAAAGGATAAAAGGAGGGTGAAATGGATAAGGTGAATTTGATTTTAACAGTAATGGTTTTTGGGCTAATTTTTTTGTTAATTGCTATATTAGATGGATTGTTATAAAGGAGGTATTAAAATGAAAACTCACAAAGTAGCGGTCAAAAAAGCAAGTGATGAAGGGTGGAAAGTTAGATATACTAAGGATTTGAATGGCTTTATCAAAAACATGCTTAGTGAATACAAAACTATTGTCCTCAACATTGACCCTCAAGCTTTAGATTTTTATCCTAGTGAGAAAGTAGATGTAGCAATTACAATAGCAGATTTTTATTTAGGATAAAGGAGGTGCACTATGTTTAACCTTTTGCAAACTTTGCAAGATAAAAGGACGGGTAAATTGGTACTTTATCTAGGAGTGAAAGGTGAACATATGATAGGGAAGAGAGAGGATGGCAGAATTGTTAGAGATAAGACAGGGCGTCGATGGAAAGAGATCAGAGATGAAAAAGGTAGAATTTTGATTGGAAAGGAAGTGGATAAGTGGGAAATATACGGCTATTATTTTGGGTGCGTAAAGCAAAGCTTGTGGGATAAGATGGGACCTGACATGAGCTTAAAAAAGTATGTAAAGGAGGCTAAAAATGCAAGTGGAAAAACTAACAGATAATATTTATTTCACTAATTATGGGCATAACACCAAAGGTAAAATTGTAACACTAAAAGACTTAAAAGAATGGGAAAGGGAAATAGTAAAGGTGCTAGAAGGTTTTGATATATGGCAGATAATCAAGGAAAAGGAGGTGATGCGTAAGTAAGAAAAAGTAGGCGGCTTTTTGCCAAGGGCTTATTGTCCTTGGCATTTTTTTATGGCCAAACGCCAATTGAGTCAGGTAATTTTTTCCGATTACTTGTCTTATCGGAGTTTTTGTCTGATATCCGATTTTCTTTTCTTTGTCGGAAGTCGGAATGTTTTGTCTGATTGACAATGTTTGATGGGCCTAAGTTTTCTGCCCAGAAAAAATTAGGTCTATTTAAGTTAGTTCAATTTGACAAAGTTTGTTTGGCCTAACTAAGTTAGTTCCACAAAACAAAGTTAGTTCGCTTCAATAAAGTTAGTTCAGTGGAACTAAGTTAGTTCGACCTAACAAAGTTAGAAAAAAAAACATAGTTCACTTCAATGAAAGTTAGTTCAATCTAACAATGTTTGTTAGGCCGAACTAACTTAGTTTGGCCTAATTAACTTTTTAAGACGGAACTAAGAATTTGTTCCAGAAAAGTTAGGCCTATCTAAGATTGTCTATTGGAACTTGTCGTTTAGTATTAAAATTTTAATATCTTGACAAGGTAAAAAATGATGATTATTAGTTAAGAAAAAGCACAAGGAGGTTTAAGATGAATAAGGTCTATCAAATAGTCAATGAAAAGATTTTGGAAGGTCTCCGTCAAGGTCAAATACCTTGGCGCAAGCCATGGGCTGTTAATGATATCCTTACTTTCCATAGAAACGTTATAACTAAAAAACCCTATAGAGGAATAAACGTAATTTTACTTAGTTTGGCTTGCCAAAAAAATAGAGATTATCGTAAGTTATGGCTAACATATAGGCAAGCCAAACAATTAGGAGGTTTCATCTATAAAAACAGCAAGCCTCAATTAGTGGTTTATTGGAGCTTATACATTAAACTAAATGGTAAGCTTGTAAAACTACAAGATATACAAGATTTTATCGATGATAATGAAGATAAGGAAATAATACCAATTTTAAGATACTATAATGTTTTTAATGTTGCTAACTTAGGACCTGATGATTTAAGAGAAAAAATCATTAAAAAATTTGACAATATAGCTAATAACACCAAAAAAATTAATCCTATCAATAGGGCAGAAAAAATTATCGAAAAGTATATTGATAAGCCTCCAATTTATCAAGAAGATATTGACAAAGCTTATTATTCATTATTAAGAGATGAGATTCACTTGCCAAAAAGAGATTATTTTATTAGTGCGGAGGAATACTACTCTACCCTATTTCACGAAATGGTGCACTCTACTGGACATCCCAAACGTTTGGCAAGATTAAATAGCAATTATACCCATGAGGACTATAGTCTTGAGGAATTAACTGCCGAAATAGGAAGCGCTTACTTGCTAAATATAGCTAACATTGACATTGAGGCAGTTACCAAAAACAACATTGCTTATATACAAAGTTGGTATAAGCAATTAAGTAATAATCCTAAATGGATAACTTGGGCCGCTAGTAGGGCCCAAAAGGCAGTTGATTACATTTTAGGCATAAAACAAGATTAAAAAAAATTAAATGGCATAGGAAATTTTAAAAATCCTATGCCATTTTTTTATGCAAAAATCGTTCACTATGCAAAAATTATGCCAATATGCAAAAACTATGCCACGATAGAATATTTTAATAATGTTTAGTGGACCTAACTTTTGTGGAAAAAATCCTAGGCCGCTTCAATAAAGTTAGTTCACTTCAATAAACTTAAAGCACTTCAATAATGTTAGGTCGGCCTAACATTCTCCAAAGAAAGTTAGATTATGTAAAAAAATGTCAAGATTGCTAAACAAAGTTAGGCCCAGAAAACTTTGTTAGACGGCCTAAGAATGTCTATTGGAACTAACAAAGTTAGTCCAGGCATCTTCCGAACTAACTTTGTCTAATGGGCCTAACATTTGACAATTTATTATACTTTTGTGTCAATTTTGGCATATGTGTCAATTTAACACGCACACAACATAAGTATATTAAAGATATCCTTAATATATCTATGTTTTAATGTTGGCATAATGTTTGCATTAAATCCTAAGTGGGAGGCAAGGATGAGGAAAATAGCGGGGAATTTAACATATAAGGAGGCCATAGACCTTGTCTCTGAATTGTGGGGACAAGGTCTATATGAAGATGTAGACCTTATAAAGGCCAAGGATGGCCTTTATGAGGTTTATGTCTTAGATATTGACTAAAAAAGGAGGTGATAAAATGAAAGTCCGCATCACAAAAAAACTATTGGCAGAGGTTCCTCAGGAAGTTAAAGAGATGTATCTTTTTTATAAAAAGTGCGTGGAGGAAGATTATAGAAGATACGGGTCCCCTGGCATTGGCGTTTATGCTTTGTACAAGTCCAGTAGGAGTAGAGTTATTGAAATTTTAAAACAAAAAAAATTAATTTGAAAGGAGGCAAAGATGTACAAATTAATCAAATTAGATGTCTTCAAAGGCTTGGCAATAGTGGAAAGATTAAAGGATAACAAGACATTTGTAATTAACATTTACGTTTTAAATTTCCTAGCAAGTAACAAGCTATTAGTAAGCTAAGGAGGTGATAGAATGAAATTGATAATTAAAGGCTTAGGATGGAATACAAGCTTAAATGTTAGGATTCATAATAAAGACGTAGTGATTAATAAAAACGATTTTGAAAAATTCTTAAAAATCTTAGCTTATACCCACGATATCATAAGTGGGGGGTTTGACTATGAATTTAAGGAGGTGATGAATAATGAAAAATAAAATTTATATGTTAAATGCTATTAGTCTTAACTTAGTCAATACTGATAAAGTAGATTTTTTTATGGTGAAGACGTCAATTGAAAGTGCCAAGGAATGGATGAAAGGAAAAACGGCTATTAGTGCTGTACGTCATGATCTCCAACACTTTGCTAGGGAAATAGCAAAGGATGCAAAGGAGTATAAAGAGGTTTCTGAGTTAAAGCTTGATACACCAATGGCTTATAATACCGTGGTAATACAGTATAAAGGTCCTAGATTGCCAGAAGGTGCAACAACATTGCCTCCTAATGCCAAATTGGAAATTTGGGAAGGTATCATTAGAGTATATTAAATTTTAATTGGCATAGGGTTATTAATCCCTATGCCAATTTTTTTTTGTTCTGATTCATTAACTATATGGGAATCTTAAATGTTAGGCCGACCTATTATTTTAAATTTAAATGTCTAATTGACCTAATTTATGCCACTAAAATATAGTTAAACTCTACATCAAATAAAGTTAGGTCTATGCTAAATATTAAATTTAATATTTCTGTCTCACTAGACAATGTTAGATAGACCTAACAATTCCAGAAAAGGTAGGTGAATAAAGGGAAATAAAGCAATTGGCATGATTATTGCATAAGAAAATGTTAAGATATCTAAACAACGTTTAATGGGCCTAACATATGCAATTTCCGTGCCAAGATAAACTGCATGCAAAAAATGTGCCAAAAGCAAAAAAACATTGGAAAAATGGGCGTTTTTTTCAGAAGTGCACGGGGGGCGGGCTGGCGACTTAGGCTCATTCTAAAATATATTTCATTTTTCCATTTTTTCCCTATTTCTTTTTTTTCTAGAACCTTTTCCAATTATAAATACATACTTGCCCACCAGAATGATGGGCAAGTGGAGGCATGGAGATGATGAAGGTGGCTAGAGAGCTATATATATTATAATACTTAATTTTCAAAAAGTCAATACCTTAATATTAATCACTACCATATACGAAAATTAGAATGAAAATTAAAAGACATACATATGCTGTTATTGCTTCTGTCATATTTTATCACTCCTTTTTTTAATTTTTAAAAAGTCCTTGAATTAATCATTGCCATATATGAAAAGTAAAATTAAACCATATATAAAAAGTAAAATTAAGATATATGTTTCTATCATTTTTTTACTCCTTCTTTAGCGGAGGGAGCAGGATTCGAACCTGCGAGAGCCCTTTTGGGACTCCAGCGGTTTTCAAGACCGCCGCCTTTAACCACTCGGCCACCCCTCCAAGGCAAGACCCGCTACGCAGTTCTTGCCTATGCAATTTTTCTAGAACCTTTTTCTTATCGGCCTTCTATAAATAATCTCATCTATCTTTTTCAATTGTTCTTTGGTCAATTTTGGATAATGGTCTTTTGGCAATTCAATATCTATGTCTAGTTTTGATTCTTGTTCTTTCCAATTTAAATATATAGCATACATTAGGATTAGTAAAGTAATTGGCCAAAAGGCAAATGAAATTGTTAATAAGACTGCTATTAGGAAGAATAGGGCCATGCCGCCTGCTATTAATCCAAAAATTGTTGTCATTTTATTCCAATGTATTCAAATAATAATTTTTTATATTTTTTAAATGAATAGAAGCCATAGCAAAAGCCACAGGAGAAAAAATAATAAAGTTTGCCTTTTTCAATATGCCAGTTCCAAGGCCAAAAGAAAATTATTTCATCGCTATAATAGTTGAAATGAATTCCAAATTGGCTTATGCCCAAATATTTTATCATTGTGTTAATTCCCTAAATTTTTTCATAGCTTTTTTGAAATTGCTAGTTCGTTTGATGATTCCCTTGTTTCTGTGGTAGATTACATAAATGTCACGGGCGAAACGTCGATTTATTTTGTATAAACTGTAATATCCAATTCGTTTAATCAATATGATTTTGCTATGTTTTGCTGAGTGAGAATTTCGTGTACCAAAATATACAGTTAAAGGCATCGATGTACTAATACTACCGCCAGTATAACAATTAGCAAAGATAGTTCCAGACCAAAGGAAATTTAAAAGAATAGCTATAATTATAATTATTTTTTTCATTTTAAAATCTCCACCAAAAAAGTAAAAAATCTAATACTTCGTCTCCTGTTATTGTATCATCATCATTTGTATCTTTTAATATTTTTTCTTCAAAATTTTTCATTTAGAAACTCCTATAATCTTTTCTTATAATATAAGCATTATTTCGGCTTATGTCAAGTCTTAATTTTGATATTGACTTTATGCAAAAAATAATTTACATATTAGAAAAAAAATTATAGACTATTGACTTTTCGATTAGAAATGATTATATTTTATAAAAAAGGAGGTTAAAATGGACAGAGAATTAATAGAAAAAATAGATGAATTGGAAAAAAGAATAAGTAAAATTGATGAAAGGACATATAGAATTTGGCAAAAATTATGTGAACTATTTAGAGAAGTAAAGGATGCAAAGCTTGAACATAAACAGATAATAAAATTAATAGAAATTTATGGCCCATCGCCAAGTCCTTTTTAATATTGCATGAAAGGAGGTATTAAATGTTTTGGTTAATTCTTGCAATAGCGTGTACAGGTTTGTTTGCTTATGAATCCATTATAAAGAAATATGGAATTATTATCTGTTTTGCTAGCATTATAGGCTGGATGGCAGGTCCTTACATGATAGTAAAAGGTATATGGACATATCCTGATTTGCTATGCCAACTTAAGAAAATAGAATTACTCGAAAAAGAGAAGGCAGATATTGGACTTATTAATGTAGCCAAATTCAAATATAATCAATTGCTCAAAGAAGCTCGTTTTCATAAAACAAATCGCAATTCCTTAATTTTTAAACATGGTTATTTCATCTCTGACAAAATATTTGAACTAGATTATAAATAAGGAGGTATAAAATGTTTTGGCCATTATTTTTTGTAATTTGTATTTTAATTATGTCAAAATGTACCATTGGTTCTATATTGGATAAAAAACCATTACGATGGATTGGATTTGTAGCTTGTATAGGAATGCTTGCAGGTTTCACAGCAACGGTTGTGTTATTTGCAGATGGATTCACCACTTATAAAATACTAGTTCATAAGCTTAATAAAATACAAACATTGACTATCAAGGGTGATACTGAAGCGGCCATACAAGTAAAAGCCGATTATATTTGCCGATTGACAAGAGCCCGTTATTATAAATCGAATCCATATATAGAATTTTTCACTCATGGTTCTTTCATTTCAAATGATATATTTAAACTACCAACATTTGGAGTAAAATATGATTGATATCATCTTGTTTTACTAAATCTTTTATAAATCATTAGCCAAAATTCTACTTCTTCTCGGTAAAAACCACCTATTATACCAATACTCCAAATTGTCTTTCAATGACAATAAAGTTTCACAAACATAAACACCACGAACTAATTTAGGAATTTTGAATGATAATTTGATTCCAGCTTCCTGTAAGTGATCATACATCCTAATTACATGTTCCGCCAATGCAGTCTTTTTTATTTTCCTATGTGGAAAATGTTTTTTGTAAAGTTTTTGAATTTCTTCTATGCATTCTTCAGGTAAGACTGAGTGTAAACCTTCTGTTAGTCCAAGATATTTCAAATTTCTCACTCTATTATACAATGATGATTTTCCAAATACAGAAGTTGTAAAGACTGCCTCTATATCAGTTCCATATTTTTCATTGAATATATTGATTATTTCTTTGCTTAATGCTACAAATACAGCTAATTTCCCAGAAAGGAATTTGGTTAATATTCCAAAACTGATGCAAACGGATAAATCAACAATTTTTTTATTAATAAATGAAAAATTAATTTTACCATATTTATTTTTAATCCATTCGGCTAATTGTTTATTCAAAACAGGTGAGCCATATTGTATATATGCCAATGGAATATTATCATGATATACAAGCAAATCTAATTGTCTTCCCACTCTACCTTTATAATACATAGATGATATATTGTTAATGAATAATCTTTTTGGAAAAGGCAAATCATATTCTTTAACTATAATTTTGTTTATATCAAAGGAATTGATTAGAGATTCTTGTAGTTTTGATATATTATTTAACCATACTTTTATTCGTGAATCTTGTTTTTTAAATTGATTATAATATTCACGTTGTTCTTCTTTTGTTGATATTTCTTCTTTAATAATAGGTTTTTCATATATTGAGAATGAATACTTAACTTTTTTTCTAACTATCTTATCTTTTGGCTTGCTTTTTATTAAATTGAAATAATGCATTACTTATTTAAGTTAAAAGGATGCTATTTTTAGCATTTTTCAGAAAGGAATCTATTATTATACAAGGTTTTGCTTTTTTTACACTTTTTACCTTTGCTCGTACATACTGTTTTCTTATTGGTGGAATCTTTACAATGACATCTTTCTCATAATAATTTAAAAATTTAAATAGTCTTTTGCCCATTTAATCTTAGCTTTTTGGTTATTTTTTGGTGAAACTAAGCGAAGTGTTATAGCTGCTCTGCCTTGCTCGAATTCTTTAGAAGGTATATAATAACACTTATCAGTTGTTTCATCGTAAACAGCTATCCAATCGACAGTTTGTGAAGTATATTTTTTTGTTTTCCAATTATTAGTGGATCTACAAGAAACTATTATCGTTCTTCCATCTGATTTTACATATTTACATTGTAATCTCTCGAATTTTCCATTTTTTTCATCTTTCAGTACTAGCAGATCGAAATCCCAATCCTCACCATAAGGTATAGCTACTTTATAGCCTTTTTTTAATATGTCCGACATAATGGCAATTTCACCCATGTATCCCTTTTGTTTTGATAAACCCATATTCTTCACCTATAATTGAGCTACGCTGGCCAACTTATTTCTAATTTTTGACATGATGCCATTTCTCTTAGGAAAGACAATATAAAACACTCCTAATGGAATATCGTAATATTCCGATATCATCATTAATTCAAATAGTGATTTCATTAGAAGATTCCAAATAATATTGGAATGATTCGTGTTACATCATCCAATGTATCTTGATCATCATCATTGTCATCATCCCGCAGTACTCTTATAATCTTATCTTCTAACATATTTTTAACCTCCTATCAAATAATTATCTTTTTTTTATCATAGCCAATTGGAATTCCTATAGGGCCTTTGCCTTTGCCACGGCCCAAGCCTCTCCCTTTACCTTTACTTCTAATTTTTGATCCTGGACATTTCTTTTTCTTTGCCATTTTTATTCACCTTTGAAATTAATCTTTATATCACTTTCTATTTCATTGCCCCAACAATACCAACCAGCTCTCTTTCTTCTTGCAAATAATTCTAGCCTTGGTTTTGGACTAACTGGTTCTATCCATTCATATATTTCAATTGGCTTTTCACTATGTGCTTTAACTTTGGTTTGCAGAAAATTAGCCTTTTGGCAACGGAATGCTTTAACTTTTCCTTTTATTCCCAAAAGCAACATTTCAACTTGTCCTCTAAACCAAAATCCCATACCCAATGACATAATCTTTCGCCAAAAGATAGCTGTTTTATATCTAAATCCCCATGTTTTCATAAGCTCCAATGCTTCAGGTAATAATGGAACGGTAGCCCAAAGCCATAAGATACAATCTTTATCTGCCAATTCATTTATTGGAAATGTCTTTAATTTTTCTAAACTTATAACAGGATATTTTTGAACCGCACTACTTTCCATTTGGAAACCTGTTCTCTCATTTTTGTATTGCCAAGGTGGATCTGCTAAAATTGTTCTGAATTTCATATTTTTTCAGCTAATAGTTTTTTAAGATATAATTTTGCTTCTTTGTCCAATTGTTCTTTATTTGTTTTATAAGCTTCTAAGACATTATTGAGTGTTATTTCAAAATCTCTTAATGCTTCTTTCAATGTTTTACCCGAACCCCATATTTTCAATTCATCACAATAGACGACATATTTATTGTTTTTTTTATATTTTTCCAATTTAATCATGCTTAATTAATCTACATCTAAAACAGATTTTTGAAGGAAAAGATACATTTTTTTGTTTTCTTTTCCTAATGAGTCTTATCACAGGATGAGACCATTTATGGCCAAAAATAAAACATATAAATTTCTTATGCATTATCAATGTTCTCCGATAGAATAGAAAGGACAATGCTAACAATTGAAATCAAAATGCTTATTACAAAACCAGCAGCTACTTTGGAAATATCAAGTCCTAAAGTATTTAATGCAAGTACAATTACTTCCGCAACCAAACAAATGCCCAAAACCAATGCAATAGGCCATGCTATTAAGGCAAGAGCGGTGAAAAATAAATTGATTCCAGTAATTATTTGTTTTTTAGAAATCATTTTTGCCTCCACGATATAAAATTATAAGTATAAATAAAACTGTATGGAATAAAGCTGGAATCAAATTTGCTACAAATAAATACCATAAATGGTTTATTAAACAACATAATCCATATAGAAAAAATGCAGTAAGCGATAATGCTAAAAATGGAATACTAAATTCCTTAGAAGACTTTATTTTCAATGTCTTAATTATTTGAGGAATAGTTTCGACAGTCCACAATATACCTGCTAATAGGAATAACCACCAAAGTGTTAAACTTGTATCATAAATCTTATCCATAAACTTATAATAAATTATTTTCCATTAAATGTCAACTATTCTAAATAAGCATTCTGTTCACTAGCTATTAGCATGAAATCATTTCCATCTTCATTAAGATACTCCAAAATTTTCTCTAATCTAGCGATTATTTCCAAAATTTTAATTAAATTTTCCATAATAATCTTTCCTTTGTGGTTTTTAATGCTTCAAGATTAATATCACATCCGATAAATCTTCTTTTCATTTCTTGACACAAGACAACTACATTTCCACCACCTGTGAATGCATCTAAAACCAAATCGTTTTCTTTAGTTGTCATTTCTAAAATCCTTTTTACAACAGTTGGCGATATTTGTTCTTTATGATATAATTTGCCACGAGCACAATCATCCCATAAATCAGTCAAACCTTTTATTCTATTCCAATATTTAGGCGGCCTTTTTTTAGAAACCAACATTAAAATATTATAATGGTATGGAAGATATTTCCAAGACCATCTAATTATGTTCTTAACACAAATGATATTTAAAACATCAAATTTATTTGAAAAATGTTTACTAAATTTATACATCATTATAGGTTGCCAAAAAACTGCTAGAATTCTATAAGGTTTTAAAATACGGTAAAATTCATTAGCTGTATCAAAAATAAATGTTTCTAATATTTCATCATTAGTTATTCTTTTATTATTTTTTATTAAATAACTAAATGGATAATCAGCTATTATGCAATCTATACTTTCATTTTCAATTTCTTTAGTCAAATCTAATATATCGCTATGATAAATTTTCCCCAATTTATTCTCAAAATATAATTTCATAATAGTTTTGGAACTACTCTTTTTAATCTTTCTTCGCCTATTTTACAATATTCTTCAAAAATATCAATACAAATGTAATTTCTTTTTAATAATTTAGCAGCTTTACAAGTTGTGCATGAACCTGCCAATGGGTCTAAAACTAAATCATCTTCATTAGTCCAAGTTCTTATATGATCAATAGCCAATTGTTCTGGAAATATAGCTGGATGTTTATATGCTATTTCATCTTTTGTAGAAAAACCATAACCAGTATTATATTTCCAGACGTTACGCCTAATACTATATTCATGATAATTTATAAATTTTTTCCTAACTAACGTACCATCTTTCAATCTTTCACTTCGTTGTCCCCAAGGTTCTTTCCATTTTACTTTTCTATCCTTAATTGGATTAAATGTTTTTGGTGTTCCTTTTGAAATAACAAACATATATTCAAAGCATTGATAATATCTATTTTTCTCTGGAAAAGGCGCACTATTTTTCATGTAAATCATTGTATCATGCAAATTGAAGCCAATTTCCTTAAAATATAATGCATATCTGAAAGATGTTCCAGATTCTGAACCATTTATTACTGCATCATTGCATACCCAAACTATTACACCACCGTCTTTCATTATTCTATATAACTCTTTGGACAATTGTTTAAATTTTTCAAAATTCCAGATTTTATTTAATTCTTTTTCATTTGAAGTTTTGTAGAATCTAGTATTGTCGTAAGGGGGCGATGTAACGACTAAATCGATACATTCGTTTGGAAAAGTTTTCAATATTTCAACGCAATCGCCGCATATTATTTTGTTTTTTGTAAAATTCTTCATCGGCTTTGATGACACAGAGTAGGTTACAGGCATGTTTTGATATGCCTTCTTTAATACATTCAATAAAACATTTCTTATAAGTTTGTCTCCACAATTTATCCTTAGGTGCGTCAGGACTAAAAATAAAGTTTAAACAAACTAAATTAATAATCAAAATGATTCTCTTCATTATTTTGATTTGTGATTTTTAACATAGAATCCATAATTCTTTTTGCTTCTTCAAAATCAGTTGCAAAAACTATATATCTCTTATTTATAGTATCATTTACCGCTTCGCAGTATGGGCCACTACCTGTATCATCGTTTGTTACAAAATAAATGTCATAATTCCTGTGAGTTCCTAAGAATTGTTTCATTTTTACCTCCTAATCTTTCGATTTAACTTTATTTGTTTGAACGATTAAAAGATATTTCTCTTATGTTCTGTTTTAAATCATATCCTTGACCACTCCATTCGAAACCTAAATTTTCAAATGTCTGAATTATTTTCTTATCAAGTTCTTCGTCGATACTATCGTGAAAATACTTTACTATGAGTTTCATTATTTTTTACCTCCTATCTTTTGTTCGTAAATCATTTTCTTTTTCTTTTGTCTCTTATTTAATCTAATTGGCCCAAACAAATGTTTCATTTGATTCCAAATTTCATCAAATTTTTCTTTTTTACTTTTTTCCTTTTTTTTAATTATATACTTAATTTTGCCAAATTTAATTTCTCTTATTCCACCTTTGCCTACTCTTATCCTAGGATCAGTTTTCATGTAAATATATTAATCATTTAATCTCCATTTGTCAAGATGTCAAATTCTTCTGCTAAATACAATGATGTTAATTTAATATTCTTTTCGGCTAATTTTCGTTTGGCAATGCCATTTGATCTATCTATTACTGTAATGACTTTATTGACTTTATGTCCTAGTTTTTCCAATATATCTATTGCATTTAAAATAGAATTTCCTGTTGTAATAACATCATCAACAAGGTAAATTTTCAATCCTTTCATTAAGTAACCTTCTATTTGTTCTTCCAATCCATGATTTTTAGTTTTCGGTCTTATATAAAAGCCATACATAAGATGACCTAAATCCCAACTTTTTAATATAATAGTAGATATTAATGGAATTGCACCTAAAGCCAAACCACCAATGCAACAACAATTTTCCTTAATTAAGATATCTACTATTTGATTAATTATCAAATTGGCATATCTAGGATAAAAAAGAATTTTTTTAATGTTGAAATAGTAATTACTTTCCATTCCAGAAGAGAGTTTGACTTTTTTAAAGATTAACGCATTATTTTGAATAATTTGTTTCAAAAGATATTTCTCAAAATTCATTTTAAAATGGAAATCTATTTATTAATTTTAAAATTCTGTTTAGCCAACCTTTCCCAAAAAATTTAAATTTCTTTAATTTCGTATAAAATTCTATTCTTTCTAATAAATATTCACAACAAAAACGACATTTCATAACATCCAATAAAATATTTACAGTTGGAATAGTTTCTCTTTCACCAATGACTCCATCAACTTCAATCTTTCGAAATTTTAAATCGCCATAATTTATTGGCATAAAGCTATTAATAGTCCTTTGCAATGTATAAATAGCTCTTTTCTTTCCAGCATTAACTGCAAAATCCATGACATAAT
Source organism: Victivallales bacterium (assembly GCA_029934175.1). Taxonomy (GTDB): domain Bacteria; phylum Verrucomicrobiota; class Lentisphaeria; order Victivallales; family JAUVCU01; genus JAOZMT01. The sequence goes on from JAOZMT010000001.1 coordinate 82,882, forward strand.
AGTTAATTGGATAGTGAAGTTCTTTAATTTTTGATTTTATCCAATGATTTTCATAATAAAAATTATAAGCAATCTCTTTACATTTTTCTTTATCAAAATTTACTTCTTCAAATTTTTTAAAAATTTTAGGATGCCATTTTTGTGTAATACCATAAATAGTTAATCCCACATCATGAACATGATTTGAATAAAATCCTTCTGCTTCAACAATAAAATTAAAGATTTTATCAAAACTATTCATATTCTTCCTCCCAATACTCATCAATTTCCTGTTTTATTTTTATTTTTTCTTTTTTTCTATCGTATTTAATCTTATTTTTATGAATCATCGTACCTTTATATGGTTTTTCTTCTGGAATCCTACTTCTTTTTAAAATTTTAACTAAATGTTCTCTTCTATTAGTTCTATGCTTTTCTTTCATTTTACTATCTCCATACAATTTTTATTTTATTAGGTTCTGATACAATATCAATTGGATTTCCGCCGCATCTTAAATAACGAGTTTGACAATTAGGACAAATTATCACTCTTTCACCTGTTAATTTATCAAATTGAAATTTACATTCAATTATATTATTGCAAATTTTACATTTCATTACCTGTTGCATTTCATTCACCTTTTATTTTGAGATTTATCTCTTTTAATAACTCCAATAGTTTGGGATCTAGTTGATCTTTAGGTTTAGAATATCTTTTCATACATTCCTGACATTCACCATTTTTGCAAAGGCAATGCCATAGGCCATCTACAAAGAATCTTCGATATTCACAATTTTGAAACTTATAAGAGAAGAAATATAAACAAATTCTATCTTCTTTTTTCATCTTTCCATTCTCCATATTCAATTAGTAAGAATTCAAACCATTCTCTACCATAGGCAAATATTTTACCCTTGAAAGTACTTTTTGATATTGGTTTTAATGATTCGCAAAAAGGCAAGTATTTATAAATAAGCAATATTTCATTTTCTCTCTCTTTTATAGTAAATTCTGAAGATAATATTGGAATTTCTTCATTAAATGGAAAATAATTTTCACCTTTTCCATCTTTTATTTTTTTTGTCAAAAGATGCTTTCCATTGAAAAAAAGAAAATATGTGCCATTTTGTATTTTCATTTGTTCCTCCTTTTCCTATTTTCTAGTTCAATCAGACCTAATATTGCATATCCAGCAATATCTATTAATGTATCTTCCATACTTTCACGATATTGGTATGCAGTTTTCAATCTATTTAATTTATCTGTTAAGCGAATAAGAAGCGCTATGACTCCATATTCTTCGATGGTCTGATGGAATGAATTTCCATAACGTTTGTTTTTCATTAAAATTGTATCTTTGATCCTATTTAGAATTTTATCTAAAGTTTCTTCCACTTTAGTAACTCCTTTTTATTAATGAATTTGGATCTAAGTGTAGAGCTTCAAATACGTTAGAAATCTTATTAACAACCGTATATTTCTCACTTCCAGCAAATAATAAACCAATTAAATATAATTTGTCATCAATAAATGCTCCAACACTACTGCCTGAATCTCCAGGTGCACTGAATTTTTCAAAAGGTGGTAAAGGCTCAATCAATAATTGATCAACGAAATAAGCAAATTCGGTCATATCTTTGTTCATAGCTACTCTACATTCATAATCGGTAGCTCTTATTATTCCTTTAGTAACTCCAGTAGTCCTGCCTGTTTTAATAACTTCGTCACCAACATTTACACTAGCTAAACCTTCGTAACATTTTGCATCCACTTCTAAAGGTTTTGGAGTAGCAATATCCCAACTATCTAATAAACATAAAGCACAATCAACTGTATTTTTGGGAATTCTATCTTTTGAAAAATCTACAGGTTTATATTGAAAACGGAATTTACTTCCAATTATTTTTGCCAAAAAATTTAAGACTTTAACAATAGCATTAGAATATGGACAAGATACAGTTTTAATAGGCACATAATCATATAAAGTGCCAATGCGATTTTCTGGATATTCACCACCAGCATCATAAGTTCCTGGTTGGACGATAAGCGAACCAATTTCGCATTTGTTAACACATGCAAAAACATGATTATTGCTAACCATCATTGGATTATCATCTTTTTCTACTAAAAATCCTGATGTTCCAGCAGTTATATCTATATTTCCAACTGATACACCTAAAGGCACTGGCCTATACTTTTGAGTCCTATCTACTGGAAAAGCTGAATTCTCATTTTCACTTAACAATGTAATTTCACCTACTTCTATCACATCAGTTGCAACACCATCTATGTTCCTTGGAATCATATCTTTTTCTGAAAGTAATTCACGTGGAAGTTTTTTTGTTACAGTTACAACAATACCTTCGCCAGTTTCTTTTCCTCTTCTAATTAATTTTCCCCAACCGAAACCGTTCACATTAGGTTTTTTGAATATAACTTTTCTTACTTCATCCATTTTTGCTCCTCCTTTTCAATGTGTTTAATTAAATCTATTATACGCATTGAATATGCCCATTCATTATCATACCATCCTAAAACTTTTATTAAATTATTTCCAATGACATCTGTAAATTCTGCATCAATAACACAAGAATTTGAATTTCCTTTAAAATCACAAGATACCAAAGGAATCTCAGAATAACCCAAAATTCCTTTTAAATAAGTTTTACTTGCTTCTTTGAAAACATCATTAACTTCATTTATATTAGTAGATTTTTTTACTTCCACAACCAAATCAACTAAAGATACGGTGGATGTAGGAACTCTAATAGCAATTCCATTCAATTTTCCTTTTAAATGTGGAAATATTTTTCCTATAGCTTTGGCTGCTCCTGTTGTCGTAGGAATCATAGATAATGCAGCTGCTCTTGCTCTTCTCAAATCTTTGTGTGGTAAATCCAATATTCTTTGGTCATTTGTGTAAGAGTGAACAGTTGTCATCAATCCCTTTTTTATTACAAAATGTTCATCTAATACTTTAACCATTGGTGCTAAACAGTTAGTTGTACAAGATGCATTAGAAATTATTCTATGTTGTTGTCTATAACTCTGATGATTCACGCCCATAACAACCATTATATCAGCATTTGGAGAAGGTGCTGTTATAATCACCTTTTTTGCATTGTGAAGACCTGCCATTTCTGCTTTGGTAAAAACACCTGTTGATTCTACTACGATATCTACGTTACATTCTTTCCAAGGAATAAGCCTAGGATTTTTTTCATTGAAAATTTTAATTTCTTTTCCATTTATGGCGAATGCCTTTTCTTTTGCTTCTATATTTGCATTAAATTCACCATAATTAGAATCATATTTTAAAAGATGTACTAGAGTTTTAGTGGGCACTGGTAAATCATTTATTGCTACAAAATCGACACATCTTTCAAATCCTGCTCTAAAAATTAGTCTTCCAATGCGTCCAAACCCATTGATACCTACTTTCATTTGTCTCTCCTTAAAAATTCCATTTCTTTATTTCTTTTTAAAATAATTATTTCAGGATCATATTTTTCTATACATTCATTTATTTGATATAAAGTTGCTCTAATATCTGAAACAATTGGCCCACACTCTATTAATCTACTATTTGGATATTGTGAGAGAATAGAATTTTTCTCTTTTCTACTAAACTCACCTGCTAAGACTATATTCTGAATTTTAATTACATTATTCATAAGAAACACTCCTTTTATTTATTTTTATTTTAGGTAACTGAAATATTTTATTTGAAATGAAAATTCCATGTCCAAAAATTACCCATGTGGAATTTTTCTTATAAAGTTGGGCTTTAGTTAATGAAGCATTATATTCAGCAATATAATAAGCTTTTTGAAACATTTTTGCTTTTTGATATTGTCCTAACAAATTTGGGTAAGTAAACATTCCTACTGCAATGCATATTATGATAAGTATAAGTGATACAAACATAATAATAAAACTTATTGTCGTTCGTGTGTCATAAATGCCTTTTTTGATGCAGTAGGCAAACAAAATTAGACCGATTAAAAAGGAAATTACCCAAATCATAAAATTCTCCTAAATATCTTCTTCTTCATTTACTGAACCTTCATCAAATTCAAAATCATTATTGGCTTCAATCAATCTTCTATCATAGGGATTTTGAATAATGAAATCACCTAACCATCCAACTTGTTTTTTAAGTTGTGGTTTTACAATTTCTTCATCCAAAATTTTTTGATGTAAACTATTCATCTTAACCTCCATAAAATTATATTCTTATAGTAACTCTACAGATATCTTCAATTTCATTACATAATCGTTTGGAAACATTTGTTATTATTTCATAATTCCATTTTGATTTTGGAATAAGTTCAATAACTTTTCCGTAAATTCGCTTATCTCCTTTTATTCCTACACTACGGACAGGCAAAACTTGCCAAGTACCATCAAATTTTTCTTCTATTAAAATTTTCTCAACTTTATCCTTCATCTTATTTTAAAGATAATCATTCTATATTGTATTGTCAAGAGCCCAATTCACAATTGTTTCTTCATTTGGAACATTTTTGGAGATTATACCTTTCTCAACTATTTTAGCACCAAGTGCTTGCATAATCCAAACAAATACATCAGGTGTGACCTTCCAAGGAACTATATGATCTAATTTAAGCACTTCAACTAATGGATAAATACATCCTTCTGAACAAAAATACTGATTTTTCTTTTCCTTCTTCCATTTTAAAAATAAACCAAATCCAGCCCAATAGTCAAATTTAGCTTCTTTTTTTACTAAATCAATAAAGAATTTATTTATTAAGACATATTGCGCTGTAGTTACATCTAATGCCCAAATTTCATATTCATCGCCTTCTTTGTAGCCATCAAAAATTTTTCTAATTTTCCATCTACAATTTAATAATTCCTTATAGCTATCTGGCCAAACTTCAATTGTATGTTTATCATCAAAAATAAAAGCTATATGGGAATATTCACCTTGTGTTTCCCATTTAATAACTTTGGCCAACCAATCTGTTCCTTTATAAGCTAAATATCTTATTTGTTTGGACATTTTACAATTCTCCATACTAGTGGTTTTTTACCTGTCCATCTAAAACATCTATTTTTATACTTATAAATAACTCCTGCTTTTCCTTGTTTTGGAAGTTTAGCAACTGATATTACTTGTGCCATTTTATTTCACCTCTTTGAAAAAATTATTATTCAATATTTTCTTTTTTGATTTTATTTTAATTAATGGATCAATTCCAGCTTCTACATGAACAAAATCTTCTGTTTTTTTAGGGCTTTTTAATAAGCATTCAAATTCTATTTTATTATTTAATGGAATTACCAATTCTCCTAAACTGCCATAACGTATAATAGCAATTCTATCACCTTGATTAACAAATTCACCATCTTCATCTATCATAAAAACATTTGCATTTACTTCTTGATCAGCAATTAAAACTATATAATATTTAAATCCCAATGGATGGACAACTTCAACAATATCTCTTTGATTATAATATAAAAATTCTAAACTTCTTCTAAATCTTTTTGGATGTACTATTTGCTTTAATATTTCATTTTCCATGTCACGCATAGATAAATTATTCGTTACTATTGGATCAACGCTCCTTACCTTTACAAATCCATTTGTTGGAATTCTACTCATATGGACATCAAAAAAACTTAAGAATATACCAATTACTATGCTAGGTGAATTATAACTTTCATCTTCTAGTATCTTTTTTAAATTATAAATTTTTCCTTTGATATCTACCACTTCATCATTTGGATTTATCTTTTCATGTACATATAAAACTGTTCCATCTACTGGACTATACATTATCTCAGGATCATAATAAATAGTTCGCATTGGATCACGAAGAAAAACTTGTTCTAACATTCTACGAATGCTGATCTTTCTTAATTTCCTTGTTTCTTCTGAATTTAGCCATTCAGTTAATGACTTCATTTTTTATCCCTTCTTTATTAAATCTGGTGGTAAAAGAATTAAATTTGGATAATTTAAAGGAGTAATAAAACAACTTAGTAATGCTCCAAGTTTCATTGCTTCACTCAAGTCCAAATACATTACTTCAATTCCAAGTTCATTACAAATTTTTTCTAAAGTTTCGTTCTTTTTAACTTCCAAATCATAATATTTATCCTTTTTTGACATCCTATGTAAATTAGATGCATTTATTACCAATGAAGTTCCTAATTTCAAACTATTACATATTCCCATATATGCACAATCTTTATCAACTGGATAAATGTTAGCATATTTTTCTAATTCACGAATTGGTTTCCTTTTAACTACTTTGGTACATACCATTGCATTTTCATTATCTAGCATAAAGAATGTACAGTCGCCATGATATAAATACTCATCTACAACTTCACTTTTAATAATATAAATATCATCAAATTGTTTCATTAGCCAATCATGAGTTTCAGGTTGTGTTCTAACACCATAATTTCCCCAATAAATTGCTTTATCATTATCTATTGTTATAAGTTTAAGTTCAGGATATCCTTCAAAATATGTTTCAGGTTGAATAGTATGATAGCCAAAAGATTGTAAAAATTCCCTTGCAACTTCAGATTCAGCTTCTCTACCTTCAGCTCTAAATTTGCTAATTACTATTATATAGTCCTGTTTTGATGGAAGATACAATGAAACAAATGAATTCACAAATGTGATATCCTGTAAGCCTGGCTTACTTGGCATTAGAAGAATCATAGAATCCGCTGATATCACTTGATACAAATCCATCCATTGTGACATAAACTTTTCTTTGTCAATTTTTCTCTCTTCTTTAGGTAGTTCTTTCATCCAAATATTATTAGCTATATTAAAATCTACATGGAAAGGCGGGGCCATGACAAAAACTTCAATATTTAAATCTGAAGGTTTGGGGCTAAATGGTTTTTCTTCTTTTATAGTTTTTATATAAAATCCTTTTCTACAATAAGGACATGTTACAAATTGCATTTTATATCCTCCTAAATTTCAACTATGTTTTTGGTATTATATATCCACATTTAGGACATACAAAGCAATTTTGATAGCAAGATTCATACTTTCTTCCAGTCCATTGCTTCATTAGAAGCATTTCAGATTTCATTTCTGATTTGCAATGAGGACAACAGATTTTATCCATTTTATTGGTTGATCCATAACCGCCTTCTCTATTTGTTTGGATGTAATTTTTCATTATTTGCTTAAAATTATTATAAATTTCTTCATCTACAACAGTTTCAACTTCTTCCTTGCCATAAGTATCAAAAAATAATAATTGAGCAATTCTTTCTTGTGAAGTAATTGGAACTAATCCTCTTATTGCATAACAACTAAAATGAACAGTATCAAAATAATCGTTGTCTATAACACCACTATCTACAAAAATCAATCCAAATCGATGTGCAGTAGAACTCCTAGGTCTAATAATAGCTTTAATGGGTGGTGGAACATATAATTTGAAACCCAAAGAAAATTTATAAATGCAATCTTTTGTTGTATAAAGAATGCCATCCTTAGTAAAGATTTTTTGAATTCCATAGTCATTAGATTCTTCTATTCCTTCACTTAAATCAATTTTACAATCATAACCAACAGCCAATGTAGTCTTCTTTTCTGGCAAAAAATTTGAATCTTTAACTACAAATACAATTTTGTTTTGCCTAATTAAATCTTGCATAATAACCTCCTATTGAATTTCTACTGGAGTTAAATCATTCAATATCTCACTTAAATGATTTATTGTTTTTTCGGCAAATTCTTCAAAGCTAACATTGTTTTCAATGCCCTTGTAAAGAATAGCGAGAGCAGTTAAAACATCAAAATAAGTGATTCCAATGTCGTGTGGAAAATTTTCAAAGTGAAATGTACCTAACTCAGGATTGCTAACAAACACCGAGATGTGGCTTCCTTCTTGATATTGTTCTTTGACAACATCCAAAAATTCATCTAAAGTCATTTGTTCTTCCTTGACTAATCCTTTTAATTTTTCCATAATATTCCTCCTTAAAGTAATGATAATTATTTTTTACGAATTGTCAAGTCCCATACTTCTCAGGAAATTGTAATCCCATTGGATCATGAAGAAAACAAAAAGTTTCTCTTAATCCCAAAACAGTTCTTGAATAAATAGTTGAACAATAGCCAAAATGTGACACTATATTGGGAATTGTTACATAATAAGTCATTTTATTTTCCATTAACCATTTTCTAATCAATAAATCTTGAGCATCTTTAGGTGACACAGGTGGTGTTTTCTTTTGAAATTCGTATAACTGCTCAATTTGCCACAATCTTAACCAAAAACACGTTGAAGAACCATAATATGAATTTGGAAATGTTATTAGATGTAATTTAAAATTATTAATAAAACTTTTAATTGTATCTTTTCTATGGCTAAAACCCGAAATAATACTATTTGGGTCTTTTCTTAATTTTTCAAAATAAAAAACAGCATCAATAAAATTATAGCAAATTATAATATCGTTTTCCAAAACCAAGAACAAATCATCTTTATTATAATTTTCTAATGCATATTCAAATGCATGTGCCAAATTTTCTCTTTTCGTAAAATCACCTTTATAATGGAAATCTGCCTTTTTAGGTGCTTCATTTCCACCAAAAACATTTAAAACATATTTATCTTTTTTATTGGGAAGTCGTTGGTCTAATATAGCGAAACAAATATTTCTAGTTTCTTTTCTAATTTCAAAGTTATCGGATGTTAAATTGATTATCAATTTCATTCTTTAACCAATTCCTTAACTTATATTTGCATTTATAGAGTTTATTTATTTCTTTCAAATTTAAACTTACATTTTTATCACCAACTAATCCATTTGTATAAATTATATCTGTATTAAACAATTTTGCTAAATCATTTATACTAATTGTATCTTCAGATCCAACATCAATTTTAGTGCAACATGGAATCTTAGAAAATAATGCTAAATATATTATTTCACAAACATCCAATACATGAATAAAATTTCTTTTTTGGTTTCCATTGCCATAAACAGTTAATTTTTCATTATTTCTATATTGTTTTAAAAATCTACTAATTACAGTGCTTTTCTTTTTTAAAAAATCAATACCACCATAAACATTGCTCAATCTAAGTATGTATGATTTTAGACCAGATTTACATCTGTCGATTGCATAATCTTCCACGCAAGCTTTTGTGTATCCATAATAAGAAGTTCCTTTTGCTGCTTGTGAAGAAGTAAAAATAAACGGAATATTTCTTTCTAAACAGTAATTAATTAGTTTATAACTTGCTAAAACGTTGATTTCATATGCTCCTAATACATCCATAATACAATTTTTTAATCCACTTATAGCGGCCAAATGAACTATTGCATCTATATTTTCAAATCTATATTTTTCAAACCTTCTTATATCACAACTAGGCAAGTCGCATTCCACAAACTGAATATCTCTATCTTTTAAAAAATATTTTAGATTAGTGCCAATATAGCCTTTAGAACCTGTAATCAAAACTTTCATTTTTCATAAACTCTTCAATATTTTTTTCAATTTGTTTCCAAGGAACATATAAATGTTTATGTCTAAAGCGTGTATTCCAATTGTTTATATATGTTATCGAGAATATTTCATCTAAATTATAAATTTCAAAGCCTAACATTTTTATTATTTTCATTAAAACAAAATCTGGCCAAGGGCCAGGTTCCCAATATTTCGAAGCTTTAATAACTGCGCTTTTCCTAAAAGCATTTGCGGAACCACTACCTAAATGAAAGCACTGTTTATATGGATATTTATTGGTATTTTTATATCTTTCATCATATATTAAGCTACATCCAGTTATGGATGCAATTTTTTCATTTGAATTTAATCTTTGAATCATTGGTTTGACATTAAATCTAATTTCGTCATCTAAATCCAATGTTCTAACCCAATCATATTTTGCATATAAAACAGAATTGATTACTAAATCTTTTGTATGATGCCAATATTTTAATATTTGTTTAGGCTTAAGATGTCTATGAATATTACATTTTATATCTTTTAATTCTATTGGTTTTTGTTTGATAATTGTAAAAGGCCAATTTATATCAGCATTTCTATAATGCTTACTTTCTTCAAAAACATTCCAACTACAATTTTCTAATAATAAAATTTCATCAGCAGGTTGATATTTTATTATACTTCTTATAGCACGATGGAAAAATTGCTTGCTTAATTCAGGATTATTGTAATCACACATTATTAACGTCTGTGTCAACTTTATATCCATTTTAAATCCTCTAAATCATCATCTTTTTTTATAAATCTAATATTGGGATAATCTTTTAAGTAAGTATTGTAAAAGCTTTCTACTTTATGTGTATACCCTTTAAAAGATATAACATTAATTCCTAATATTGTTGGTATTAAACTACCATGCATTCTATCTGAAACAACAAGCTTAGCCTGATGTAACTTATTATATGCAAATTCTTTAGCATATTCTACTGTATCTTTTGGTGAAGAATTATTTAAAATCTTCTTGTCTTTATCATCCCATAACCATCTAATTTTGGTATATCCTTTTAGCATTGATAAAACTTTAATCAACACTGGATTGCATTCAGTTTTTGAGTGAATAATCAGTATATTGTTCCTAGGCGTTATAGTTCCAAATTCATCATATAGTAAAACGCTGGGACATGGTATTAATCTTGTAGGAACTCTTATATGTAATGTCTTTTCAAAGTAATCTTTACTCGTTCTTTCCCTAAAACAAATATATTTCATTTTTGGTAATTCAAAAAATAATGCACAATGTTTATCAAAATCTTTTACAAAACTTGTTGGCGTAAAAATTATTTCCCTGTTTTTGGCTTGGAAAAACCATTTAAAGACATCTCGCATTCCTAGAGAAGCTGAACTATATTCACAGCCCCGAATTAATATCGGCAAATTATAATTAGGCAAATCTTCATTATATTTACAAATTACATATTCAATATCAAGAATTTCAAATAATTTCATTAAACCACCTGCAATCAAATAATCGCCAACATTGCTTAACTCTGGAATGGGAAATCCAGCAAAAATCAATCTTTTTGGTAAATCTTTTAAATTAATTATTATTTGATCATATAATATCTTATTTAGTTTTTTTACTCTATTATCCATTTAACTTTTCCTTAATATAATCTAATCTTTGTCTAATTTTATAACCAACATTGATGACATCAAATTTCATGCCTTGTTTAACATAATCTTTTCTATTTTTAACTAATAATGCCTGTTCAATACATTCAATTGGATTAGAGCAAATAAATCCCAACGAACCCAATTGTTCTCTTACGCATCCAACATCTCTAATCACAACAATACAGCCCGCATTAAGCGCCTCATATATTACTAAAGGACAGCTTTCCCTATAAGAAGCCAAAACAAAAACTTTACTTCTTTTCATATATTCAGCAACTTCTGCTCTAGGTAAATTATAGACAAATCTGATATTGAGACTTTTAAGAAATTTTAAGTCTTGTTGATCTGTAATCGTTGTTATCATTAAGCTATTTGGATATTTTTTATGAATTTCTATAAAATCAAAACCGCCTTTATCCTTAAATTCATTTGTTCTTATAACAGTTAAAACATTAATATCCCTTTTGATATTTAAATCCAAAGGTCTAAAAATAGAATAATCATGTGGCGGAATCATAACCAACGAAGAAATGGGAAGCTGTTTTCCAGTTGTATTGGAATTTGTCCAATATTCAATTATATTGCTTGAAATACGAAATCCAGATATTACGCACCAAACTATTGCAGGAATCCTAAATTTATGTGCATAAAAAGCTCTAGTAAATAACAAATCATAATCACTTTCGTTTATATTAGATTTAAAATCATTTATATTTAAAAATTTTAAATTGTAAAAATTCAATAAATTTGGAATATCTTCTATTTGGCTATTAAGTATAGAATCATAATAAATATCAACGTCATATCCTAACGACTTAAAAAAATCTGCAAAAGTCAATATTGTACAAATAGAACCACCAATTCTGAAAATTCTTGGTTGATAAACTAAAATCTTCATTTCCAGCTAATCCTTGGTATTAAAACTTCTCTTTTAATTCTATATTTAAATTTCATCATAATCTTGAACAAATACCTAATTTCTTTTTCCAATGTAGTTGAAGGCCTATAGCCCAATCTTTTCAATTCTCTATGAATTGGATTATACCAATAATTGTCTTCTAGTTCAACCCTTGGGTTTTTGATGTTTGATTTTCCCACATGAATTCCAAATTCATTTGCAATTTGAATAACTTTATTTGCCACATGTGTGATAGTATATACATTTTCAAATTGATTAACAACACGATACTCTCCTTGTTTAGGAGGATTTTCCAAAAGTAAAGTGAAACATTGTACTGCATCAGATAATGGGATAAATCCTCTCTTTTGATATCCTTTACCATATAAAGTGAGTGGCATTTTTAAAACAGCTTGAGCTACGAACCGATGAACCACAGTTCCAAAAGATTCATCGATGTCGAGACGTGTTAGCAAATTATCATCATTCATTTCTTCAGAGCGAATCCCATATATAATACCTTGATGTACATCTGTAATTTTTAAGTTCCAAACTTTAGATCCAAATTCAAGATTTATTGCATCACAGGATTTTGTACAATGATAGAACGAGCCACCCAACTTTGGATATGGAATAGTTAATTTTTTGTTATCTATTTCTATTTCGAAATCACCTTCTGGCGTAAAAGGCAAACCATAAGAATAAACACCCATAGTTCCAGCATGTAAAATATGTGCTTTTGGACAATGTTTTTTAACATTCCAAAGAACTGATAATGTTCCCAGTATATTATTTTTATATGTTTCAAGACATGATTTAACACTTTTCATCGAATATGCTGCTGAAGGTTGTTCTGCAAAATGCACTATGCAATCTGGCTTTTCTTTTTTAAATATATCACTAAGTAATAAAGGATTAATTACATTAATATGATAAAAATTTAATCTATAGCCAAAATGTTTAAAAAATACATTTAATCTGTCTTCCATTGAGGGAATTGGAGTGACAGATTGACTTTGCATGCTTTTTACCCATTTTCGTCTATTGAAATTATCGACACCTGAAACTTTGTGACCTTTGTTTGCTAGATGAAGTGCTAATGTCCATCCGACAAATCCATCGATTCCTAGAATTAAGATTTTCATTCATCTTTCACCTTATTAATAATAATTTCTAAATGTTTTAATATTTGATAGTAATGATATTTAAGTTCTAAATCTTCAATTTTACTCTCATCTATATTATAAATTAGATTTTGATAAGTTTCTAGTGCCATCAATCCCAACGAATCTTTAAATACTTGCTTTTTCATTCGCATATATCTCCTCCTTTATTTTTAAAATTGCTTCTTTTGGATTTTTTGATTTAGTAATATAACTACCAAAAATCAATATTTCGGGACTAAATGGAATAAGATATTTAATATCTTTCGGTTTTAAACCGCCAGCTATTGCAATTGGAACTGAAAATGATTTGCAGAATTTTTCAATTTCACTAAAAGAGATTCCCTTTGAACTTTGAATATCAATTGCAATATGGAAGCTAAAATAATCTGGAAGAAATGGTTCAATTTCTTTTCCTCTTGAAATTTTTTCCTTGACACCAATGAAATCAACCATTACTTTTTTATCTTGATTTTTTGCTTGCGTAATTGCTGACTCTATCGTTTCTAGCTCGGCTTGAGCACATACTGTCATTATGTCAGCTCCAGCATCAAATGCTATTTTAGCTTCTAAAGCACCTACATCCATTGTTTTTGTATCAGCTAAAATCAATAGATAAGGAAATTCTCTCTTCATTTCCTTTATTACTTTTAAACCTTCAGTTTTTAATAAGGGCGTTCCAATCTCAATAATATCTGCATAAGGAGCGACCTGTTTTGCAATCTTTAATGCTTCATCTTTATTTGGAATATCTAAGGCCACCTGAATTTTCATTATTAGTCCTCCTTAAAATTCCTCTAATAAAACCATTTAATTCCGAAATTTCTCTGGAGTGTTGTTCCAATCTCTCATAAATACTAGTTAGATGATTATCAACGATATCCTTTAATCCATTTTGAAGATCATTTCTTAATGATCGTATTTGATAAAGAACTATTCCAATAATAACTGTCAATAAACTGCCAACTATTTCTCCAATCCAATTTTCCATTGGAAGTTCCTCCTATATTAAGAAATTGTTTATTATTATTGGATTGATTCCTAAATCATAGGCTTCAGCTATTATATTTCTATAAATTTTTGTGATTTTAACAGAAGAAACTTTAGCCTTTGGAATTCCATTGCGCAATTCATTTAGAAATTTTTCATCATATGTGTTTCTGGAAATGCCGCACCAAACCAATAATGCATTGAATATTGGTCTATAAATAGTAAAACTTGTATGTCTTTTTGAAAATCTAACCTTAAATGGTACATTTTCATTGTTTAAAACCCAAACCAAAAAATTTCTTGCCAAAACATTTTGGACTTTAAAATATACCGAATCATGAACTGATTTCTTTTGAACAAATTTGAATAACAAATTCAATAATTTTTTAACTCCATTTCTATTATAGCTTTGAATTATCCTTGGTATTGTTTCTAATTCATCGGATTCTATATTATAATTTTCAAAAAATTTTTTCTTAGGATGTTTGTAAATTAAACTGTAAAGAAACATTTTATTAGCCAAATCGACATGCTTTCCATTTTTTCCATAAAGTCGTTTTCCAATCAAAATATATAAGTTATCACCAACTTTGTAATCTTTTACTAACTTACCATTTATTATTTGATCTTCTGTTGCCGAAATATATCCTAATGGCGTCATTAAACAAGTAACAGGAACTCTCTCAACATATTTTATAATTTTTGGTAATTCAACAAACTTATCGTATGATGCAAGCGCATAAATCTTTGGAATTTGAATTCTAGGACTATCGTTATAAAAATCTCCCAAAAATATAATGCCATTTTCGGTTTGAATTATATTGTCCCAAGCAAAAATCTTATTCTTCCTCCAATACTTGTTTAACTCTATCCATTTGTGTTGGTTCACTTGGACAATAAAATCTAGGTACAAATGTTGTATGACAATTTAGGAAACATCCAGCCAAACTGTCCAATGCGTCATTATAAGTGCAATTTGGATATTCCATTATCTCCATATTCAATTCAGTTGTTTTTCTATTCAACACTATTGTTCCATTAGCTAAATATGGTTCTAATGAACGTATTCTTATATCCTTCTCCTTAGTTGCCATTACCTTTGCAGCTCTTGGAATTGGCCTTAATCCCCTTTCTCTAAAGTAAGTCTTTAATGCATTTAAATAAAAGATTTGGCCACCTGTAGTTTCAACATATAACCTGGATAATGGGAATTTTTCTGCTACTGATGCAATTATTTCAAATTGCTCTGTCTGCCTACAAATCTTTGAAATATTTTCTACTACATAGTATATCTTGTTTCCGTCTTCATAAGTTTTAGCTAAAACTGTAATGGAAAACAATGTAGGTGTACTTCTTCCATGTACTTTTTTTTCGCCTATTGTTGGATCAACGTAAGCATAAAATACTAAATTTCCCCAATTTTCATCCAAAAGTTCTTCAGTGCTTTCTATAAATCTATATTCTTCAATTCTAAATGCTCTTTCAATATCTTCTAATATCTCATTTTGTTTTTCCAAAAGAAATTGTTGTTTGCCTTCACCATAATATTCGCACATCAAGCCATAAAGAGTTTCACCTTTTTTCCATAAGATTTCAGCACCTTTATCCATTTCATCTTTATGTTGCAAATAGAACTTTTTTGCATCTTCAAATCTATTTGGATTTGTTCTATCAGTATATATTTCAGCCCATGCATCCCATAAGTCCATTCTTTTTGGCCATTTAATAATAGATTTGAACTTAACACTACTCCAAGAAGCAAATTCTTTTGAAGTCATTAATTTATAAAGAATATGTTCCTTACCCATTAATGTACCTGTTGTTACTATATCCGTATTATCATCTCCAGCTTTCATTACATCTCTAGTAAACCATTCATATATTTCTTTATTTCTAGATTTAGATAAAACATCTTCTCTAGAACATATATCATCGATTATTATCATATCTGGCCTATAATTTAAGTATTTACTTCCTTTAACTTTAGCTCCAGCGCCACGTGCACTAATGGCTGCATTATTGTTGGTAACAATAAAATTGCCACGCCAAATTGGGCCAATACCAGTTACTTCTGGATAAATTAATGTTAAATAAGGATTATTTTCTAATTCATCTTTAATAGACAATAAATTCTGCTCAGCTAAAGTATCCGAAGCTCTTAATAAAAAACAATAGCGTTTTCTTCTAGTGCATATTAGCCATAGAATAACAATTTCATCTAAAGTAGTTTTTCCATGTCCACGTGGAGCGATGATTACTTTTCTTACTTTTTTTCCTTTTCCAACTTCATTTTGAAAAACATCTAATATGGCATCATGACATGGACTTAATGGTTTATAAATTTTATGTTTAAAACAAACAGAAATGAATATACGTATATTTTTATCACATAATTGTCTAGCGACAGATATAGGTACTTCTTTGCCGTTAATTTTGATACTATCTCTCATATAGATTCTTAGTTAAATCTTTTTCTAATTTTTCAATTTCTTCTTGCGCTAGAACATCAGCTTTTTTCTTAGGAACTTTCTCTTTTATTAAGCCAGTGACTTTAGCCAACAATTCCAAAAGACGTATTATGTTTGATTGATAAGAAACCGCTAATTTCTCATTTCCAGTTCCTGGAATATTACAATCGTATAGCCTACTTCTAGCAATGCCAAGTTGTTCGACTATCGTTAGAATTAATAATTTTTTTCTTTTTCCTTCTTGAGAGTTTAATACATCAGCTTTAACTTCTCTGAGTGCTTCGTTAACCTGTTCAACTATAATTTTTTCATTAATTTCTTCCATCTTTCTTCTTTTTCTTTTTAACTCTTGCAAATCTTAGACGTAAACGTCTTCTCCTACGAGCTTCTTTTTTCCTTTGTTTAGCTAATATCCTTTCTCGTTTCTTTTCGCTTGGTTTTTTATAAAATTGCCTTTCACGGAACTCCTTGATTATAGGACGACTTTCTTCAATAAATTGTCGAAGCATAAATTCAAATTTTGGATCAACTTTTTCTTCTTCAATTCTAGCTTCCATTTTCTTCTTTCAAAATCAAATTTTCTTCATGTGGTTCTAATGGAATATTTTTTAAAATAAATTTGATATCCTCAATAGTAAAAAATATAAGAATTTCGCCATTTCCAAAGCTAACATAAGTGCCATAAGCGATTTTATTTGGATCTTCACTTTTTTTCAACACATCTCTAAGAAGCTTAATCAAAGTGATTTTTTCTTCAGTTCCAAGGTAAATTGCAACACGAGCTTTTTTAAAAACAATTGCATAGGATAATGTACCATTACGTGTAAAACCTTTTTTAATTTTTAATCTTTCATTTTCTACCATTAAACCTCTCCTTGATTTTCTTTCATTTTAACCTAAAATCCTAATTTGTCAAGCTCTAATTTTTATAGAAAATTCATTATATTTTTTAATAAATTCTTTTAAAGAGTCTTTTGTATATTGATTTGGAACATCATATCTTTCAGTTGGATTTGCTAATTGTATGTAATATTTACTAGTCTTCCCAACTATCTGCAAAACATTTTCTAAATCTTTAAAATTCAATAATGCACTATGTACGGTAGTCCTAAATTCATGCGGAATTGTCTTAACAATCTTAATTGATTTTTTAATCTTTTCGACTGAGAACTTAGCTCTTATAATCTTCTTGTATTTTTCAAATGGTGCTTTAATATCCATAGCAATGTAATCTATTAATCTTTCTTGAATGAGAGAATTCAGCAAATTAGGATTAGTACCATTTGTATCCAATTTAATTAATAATTTCAATTTCTTAACTTCCTTACAAAATTCGAGTAAGTCATTATGTAAAGTGGGTTCACCGCCTGAAATAACTATTCCATCAATTAGTGTTTTCCTTTTTTCTATGAAATTAATAGTATCTTCTAATGAGAAATTACCTTTTTTTCTAGGAATTAAATGATAATTATGGCAAAAGATACAGTTCCAGTTGCAACCTTGAGTGTAAATTACGGTTGACAGAAATCCTTCGTAATCGATAGTTGAAAATGGAGTAAAGCCTGCTATTTCCATTATGGCGACTTATTGTTCAAATTAAATCTTTTCCTATTTTGAAATTCTTCTTGTTTCCCTTTATTCCATAGTTTTGTTGGTCTATAATATCCAACTACACGATCATAAATTTCACATGCAGTTCCACATTCTATGCATTTTTCCATTTTTCCTTGATAAGTGCATTTGCATTTAGGACAATAAGAGAAAGTTGGTGTAATCGCAAAATATGGAATTTTGGTTTTATATGTAAGCATTCTAATCAAAGGCCAAACAGAATATGGTTGTAACTTTTCTCCAACAAAAATAAGAAACATACTTCCACCTGTAAACAAAGGCAAAATTTTGTCGTAATGTTTTATGTAATCATATAGATCATCTGAATAATCCACTGGCAATTTTAGTCCATTAGTAATAAATTGTTTATCATAGTTTTTGAGAAATTTTGCAAATCTATAGCAACACCCTTCACCAGGTGCTTCTTCCCAATTAAATAGATATCCTGTTTTTTGCTGCCATTTCAAAATTTCTTGTCTTACTATATTAGCTATTTTCAAACAAAAATCTGTAAAATTATCAGGTTTCCCTAAGAAAATCCATGCTTCCCAAGCACCTTGAACTGATACAGTTAAGAAATGATGTGAAAAATCTTTGAGATAATGTCTTAAATACGGAAACAGTCCGTATTTCCAAAGTTTATCAACTATCTGCCTTTTCTTAATTAATGCAACACATGCAAGATTAACATAGCCAATTAAGGCTTGAAAGAATCTAAATTTATAATTTTGAGCTATAAGTGGCAAATTGATATCTACTACACCTAAACTTCCAGTTTGTGGTGAACTTCCACCAATAGAAGTTCCTACATTTCGCTTTAATTCAGTTAAATCAAGACGCAATCTGCAACACATGCTACGAATGTCCGAAACATCCAAATCACTCGAAATCATATTTTGATAATAACCGCCGCCTTTATATGCAGTCCATTCCCATAATAATTCTTGAATATCTTCAGGAACTCTTTGTTTAAAGTCTTTTGTGATATTTATTGTAATTACAGGAAAAGTAAAAGGCCTTCCCTGAGAATCGCCTTTAATTAATAATTTCAACAAATTTCTGTTTATTCTATTCATCAATGCTTGCAATCTTTTATACTCACCATAAGTTATGTCTAATGGTTTTCCAGCTATAACAGGAAGATTTTTGAGATAATCTGGCACTGTGAAATCTATTGTGAGATTGACAAATGGCGTTTGATTCCACCTACTAGGAGTATTGATACTATATATAAATTCTTGCAATCTTTGATAAATTTCTCTATCGCTTAATTCATCAAGTTCCAAATATGGTGCTAAAAGTACATCAAAATCATTTAATGCTACTGCACCTGCTATTTCATTTGAAACAGTACCGATGAAATTAACTAATTGACCTAATGCTGAACTAAAATGTTTTGGCGGTGCGGAACATGCCGTATTTGAGATGGCTGGTGGAAAACCTTTGGATAAAATTAGATAGGTATCGAAGCCGCAACAATATGCGGCAATACCCATATTTAAATCGTGAATGTGGAGATATCCATTTCTATGTGCATCTGCTATATCGCCTTTGTACAAATTTTCCAAACAATATTCTGCAACTTCATGTCCAGCTAGATATTTTTCTAATTGCGCTAAGGAATATATGGTGTTGGCATTTTCTCTTTCACGCCAATCTTTCCTTTCCAAATAATCCAAAACTCTGTTTTTTATCTGCCCAATTGCTCCAATAGAATTGGATAAACAAGTTTTCAAAAAATAAAATGCTTTCTTCACAAAAGAAAAAAACTGTTTCATTTCGCCCTCCGAAAAGAAGTGGTGTTTTTATCTTAAAACATTTTTTTCTTTTTGTCAAGATTTTTTGTCTATGTAGTAAACTGCTATTAAAATTGCGAATACACAAAAACAATACCAAATTGCTAATTCATACATTTTTCAATCTCCTATCTAAATCTTCTAAAATTTTTTTATGCTTTCCGAGTTTGATTTTATTTAATAAATCAATCGCTTCTTTACAAACTTTGTCGGGATGTGCACGTATTAAATAATCTAAAAAATTTATCACTATATCAGGTTTAATTTCAACTTTGCTTTTCTTAGAATAATATGGACAAGAAGTTACGATATAAATAAAACCTTCGTCTAATCTAGTACTTTTTTTAAGAACATAAAGCTCTTCTGTACAATGACCAGACATTTCACAAGTTTTACATAATGAATCATTTGCATTGCTTATGTGTACAAGTTCAACATGTATTCCATTAATTTCGAAACTTTTCTCATCATTTTGCTTTTGCATTAAATCATTATGGATTTTTTTTAAAAGAATTTGATTCAAGAGACTTTTTGCTTTATCTTTTGGAAAATCAATTTTTCCAGATTTATATTTTAGAAACTTAGGTCTTGAAATGCCTAATAATTTTTGCACTTTACTTTGGCTAAGACGTTTTCCATAAGCTAATTCTAAAAATTCCAAAAAAGCATTGAAATCCATTTAATCTCCTTCCATTTTAATACAGTCATTCGGACAACTTTCCACACAATTGCCGCAACCCATACAATCATCTGGAAATATTGCCTGAGCTTTATTTCCAACTAATGCCCAAACTCCATTAGGGCAAACTTCAACGCATTCACCACATCCCGTACAGCATTCATCTATGTGAATGATTTTTTGCATATTGCTAGTGTAAATGAAAAAATAAATTTGTCAAGAGGCTAAAATGTGAAAGTGCAGGCAGGCAGCGGGCGAAGAATTGCAAAACTCCATTTTTTCATAATGTAAAATTTCTGTAAAGATTTTCTTCTGGAATTTACGAAAATGTAGATTTGACGCCGCTTGCGGCGCTTCTTGAACACCCTAATTAGTTTTGGATTTAATTACTGAGTATGGAAAAAGCAAGCACTTGGGTATTTGTATAGAAAGCATAGTGTGGATTATCCTAAAAGACTCTGGAACTAGTTTTTACTAGCAGACCTTCTTATAGTTGTTCGTATGTGCACTGGTGTATGAATGTTTCGTACGGAATATTCGTTTCGAGTGATTTGTTTTTTGAAAGTTTAACCAAAATAGCTCTGGTTGTTAAATTTTGACTGGAATGTTATTAGTTCTTCTGTCAGCCTATAAGTACAGGATGGACCCTATAAGACACTGTCGAATGCTTGGGACATAGTATGTGAATCTGAATGGTTTTATTCGTTCTCAGATGAACCACCTTTGGAATTGGCCTTGAAGGTCACTTGGTTCTCTTTCTGCCTCTTTTTTTTTCTTAGTTTCTTGGTATGGAGTGTTTTTATAAGCTTACAGATTAGATATTATATATTATATATATCTATAGCTAAAAGACCAAAACTAGTATTATAGACTCTCTATAGTTTGTAGCTTATATTGTAGATACCGCATGTTAACAAAATTTGTAAAGTGTTTTGTCAAAGATTTTCTTAAAAACTATATTAAAAATTTAGTATTTAAATTTTAATATTTTAAATTCAACTATTTATTTTTCCCGATTTTTTCGCTATTTAAGTTTTAATATTTTAAAATGAAATATTAAATTTTTATGGATTTATTTTTTGACTTTAGTTTTACAAATTTTTAAAATTTTTATATAAAATTTTCTTGCTTTTCTTTTTACTTTAATTTGATTTTTTTCTTCTTGTTGACATAATAAAAAATTTATGTTATCCTTGACAAAGAAATTTGATATGTTAAAATAAAAAAAACTTTAAGAGGTTAAAATGCAAGATTATCCAAATTTTTATTATCATAATTATAAGGCTTATCAAATTTTAATTAATTATAGAGAATCTAAGTTAAAAAATATTTCAGATGTTTTTACGCCAAATTTGGTAATTGCCGTTCCTCAACCTAATTTGGCTTCAAATCCTTTTGAATGGGTTCTTAAGTATTTTCGTCCTAGTACTATTTTATATATCGCAGATTGGCTGACATTAAATCCCGATTTAGTAGGTACGTTTCCATTAAAGGATAAAAATAAGAAAATTGTTAATACATTATTTAAATTTGCTCAACGGTTCAAGACATCTTTCAATGTTGCCAAAACATTTGGTTATGTAGCAGTGGATAGTAGATTATGGAAATTTTTAAATGGAAAAAATAAAATTTCGTTGGATTATTATTTATGTTTAGTTTATAAACATAGGAAAAAATTTCATAATAATTATCGAGGAGTATATGCGCATTTTCTACGAAATCTTAATTTAGAAGATGAAGTTAGAAAGATAATGGAAGCTTATAAGGCTCATTTGTTAAGAGATATTTAATATGGTGGTGATTCAAAATGAATGATAGTCAATTGGATGATCTGATTGATGTTTGCAAAAGAATTTTGGAAAGTGTTTATATTGACGATGATGATTATATGCCAACAGTTAAATCTGATTATCTTTTTGAAGAATTAAAACAAATTATTGATGAAATAGAGAAAGAGGAGTAAACATGAAAAAGAGATGGACTTTAGAAGAAGCGTTAAAATTAAAGGAAGAAAAGAAATACAAAAGTTGGCAGGAACTAGAACAGATTTATGGGAAAAACATTAGAAGGACTTATAGACGATTGAAAAAGAGATATCCAGAATTGAATGATGATATTACTAGTGATTCAGAGATTGAAGAATTGAAAGTCGGTCTTAGGAAGGCTGATTGGCGAAAGATTTTATCACAGGGACAAATGAACGCTGAATTAAATAAGGAAATCTCTGGAATTAAGAATGAATTTGTGATAGATAAATATAAAGATTATCCTCACCCATATTTTCCAGTGATGTTTACTGCTGATTGGCATATTGGAAATACGTGGACTGATTATAAAGCATTTTTACAATTTATGGAGTTTATTATTGCTAATCAAATTAAATTATCTGTCGTTGGTGATATGATAGATAATTTCATTTTGGATAATTTAAAATTTCCAATGTTGAACACTTCTTTGACTCCACGTCAGCAAAAAATAGCTTTGCTTAATCTGCTAGATGAATTGTTAAGGAATGATTGTTTATTGAATCTTTGTCTAGGAAATCACGACCTTAGAAGTGAAAGAGCTATTGGTGAAACGATTTTTTCTTTCTTTGATTTAAAAGTGCCTGTATCTCACAATAGAGCTGTAATGGAATTAAAATTCAATAATGTTTCATATAAGATATTGGAAGTGCATAAAGCTTTGGGTTATAGTATTTATAATAAGCTGCACGCTGGACAACGTGAACTTCGTTGGCATCATCCTGATGCAGATGTAATAGTTTTGGCACATAGGCATACTCCAGCAATATTGCATGATTATAATTTTAGAAAATGGCAATGGATTGTTATGGTTGGTACTTTTCAAAAACATAGTGAGTATATTTATGATTATTGGGATAAGGCTGCAACTATTTATAATCCGATATTTTTATTTGGAACAAAAGAGAAAAAGATAAAGTTAGTTGAGTATTTTGAAGATTTTGAAAAAATAATGGAAAAGGAGAGAAAATGAATAAAAAATTAGATGAATTTGTTTGTAAAGCATTAGATAGAATAATTCAAGAAGTTCCATTAGTTCAATACTATTCAATTAGTAAATTGAGAAAAAAGTATAATGATAGTGGTGGAAGAATTTCTGTTTCTTATGTGCCTGAAATGTTAAAGGCTACTTTCTATTTGTATTCATCTTTTTATGAATTCAATCCAGATTCAGAGCTTGACAAAAAAGCTATTATATCATTGCTTTGTCACGAAGTTGGTCACATTTTTATTTGGGAATTGACTGGTTCAACTAAGGAAATAGAAAAAGCTGCTTCATATGTTGGTAGATTAGTTTATGATTTGGTAGTTAAGGATTTGGGATTAGAGCCTTGACAGATTTATTTTTTAAATTTAAAATGAAGAAGGGCTAAAGATGAAGAAGAAAAGTGAATTATTTGAAATGTTAACTAAAGAATTAAAGAGTAAAGCAAAACCTAAAAAAGTATTGCATTTTGGTATTGCGGGATTGGATTTAATCATCCCTTCGGGAATAGAGTTTAGTAGAATTTTAGAGTTAAGTGGCTTTTCCATGTCTGCGAAAAGTTTTTTGGCGCAGAAATTATCAGCTAATTTTTTGAATCAAAATGAAGATGCATTGGTATTATATATTGATAGAGAAAATGCATGTGAAGAAAAACGTTTATTGGAATTGGGAATTGATATGGAAAGATTTTTCATTGTTCCACCTAACAAATGCCCAACTATTGAGAAATGTTATGAAATGGCATGTGAATTTTTTGATAAATCACATGAAGAAGGTATTGATGGTTTAGTGGTTATAGATAGTATTGCTTCATTTGGTGATAGTAAGGCTAAATTGGTAGAAGATCAAGGAAGAGCTGCTAAAAGATTACATGAATTTTTCCGTAATATTTCTGGACATATTTATGATAATAATTTATTAATTTTTAGTAATCATAAATATATAGCACCAGGATTTATTGCTAAGGAAGTCAAAAGTGGTGGTCATGCACCTAACTTTTGGGGTCATGTAGCACTAAGTTTAATGAATGTAAGTGCCTTAAAAAGAAATAATGATGAAACTTATGCATATGTAATTAAAGCTGAAGTAAGTAAGAATAGGAGAGATGAGCATTTATTTGATTATACAAGATGGGTTTTAGATTTTAAATACGGTGCTCATCCGTTTACTGGAGTTTTAGATTATTTAGCTCAAAAAGGAATTATTCAACCTAGAAACAAAGAACATTTTAGGACTTATAAACAATTGCCAGTATTTGAATATGATACTGGCGAAGCAAAAATACAGTTAAGTGAAAGAAATATTGAAAAAGCAAAAGAGATAGTGGAAAAATATAAGTTATTAGAAAAGTTGGAGAAATAATGGATTTCTTTCCTGCATTAGTTATTGGAGATATTCATTTAAAAGATGATCCTTTTAGATTGAAAGAATGGAATTATCTAAAGGAATGTATCTCTAAATTAAATGTAAATAGTTATGTTTTTCTTGGTGATATTATAAATAAAACAAAAGAGCTACCCTTTCATATTTTGTATGATTTTGCTTCTTTTCTATCTAGTCTAAAAAAACCTTGTTATATTGTGATTGGAAATCATGAAAATGAAGCTAGAAGTACAGAATTAAGACATTCATGGCTTTGTCTTATATCTTTCCTTCCAAATGTACATATTTTTCCAAAATTAACAACAAAATTGTTGTACAACAAAACTGTTGCATTTTGGCCATATTATGATAAATCTGTTCCAACTGATGTTGATCTTATTTTTTCTCATAAAGATATTAAAGAATTGAATAAGTATTATGATACAGAGTTTGCTATATCTATTAAGGATTTTCCAAAGAAAGCTATAATTTTTAATGGCCATTTGCATTTTGCTAAGAAAATTAAAAATTTATATATAGCTGGTGCTTGTTTTCCAGCTACTTTTAAAGATAATTATAAATTAAATAGATTTTTATATATTTTATATGATTCAGGTGATGTGGAACAGATTGAAATAAATATTACATCTTTCGATAAAAAAGATAAGTTATATAAATTTTTTAGAGAAAGGGAAATAAAAGTAGAGACAAAAAAGAAAATTGAATTGCCGAAATTTGAAGGAGAATTTATTTCTTTAGATGAAATTTTAAAAAAATCTGATAATAAGTTATTAAAAAATATAATTGCTAAATTAAGGGCGAAATATTTGAAGATAGAGGAATTCTAAATGAATGTTAGAAACCGTGGAAAGTCTACGGAAAGAGCAATAGCTAAGATTTTTCAATTTGATAATGCACGCAGAGTTGGAATTTTAGGTAAAGAAGATATCGTTACTGATAGGTTTATTATAGAAGTAAAGGAAAGAAAAAGTTTACCAAAATTTATATTAAGTGCTTATAAACAAGTTGAAAAACATAGAACAAAAGATAAAATTCCATTATTTATTTTGCATGAATTGAATAAAAATCATATGAATGATTTAGTGATTTTGAAATTAAAAGATTTTTTGGAGATTATAAAAAATGATTGAACTGAAAAGCATAGAACTGAAAAATTTTAGAAGTTGGGAACATTTAATTTATCCTTTTAAAGATGGTATTACATTATTAGAAGGTAAAATAGGTGTTGGAAAAAGTTCTATTCCAATGGCCATTAAATATGCACTTCAAGGCAATATAGAAGGTTTAAGAAAAGCCGATTTGGTTAGAGAAGGTCAAGATGATTTATTGGTAAAATTGGATATGTTAGTTGAAGATAGAAATGTTACTATTTTAAGAAAAAAATCGGGCGTTCAATTATTTATAGATTCTATCCCATATCATTTTAAACATAATTCATTACTTGATAATATTAAGGATAGAACTAAATTTGCTTTTTTATTTGGATTTTCTTCTTTTTTGGATTTAAGACCTAGCGAAAGAAAGAAATATATTGAAAATTTGCTTCCTGATATGGAGTTCTTGAGAAAAACTGTCGGTGATTATTTATTTAGGATGGAAAAGAATGTTGAATTTAAAATAGGAAAGATAAATCTATCTTTGTGGGAAGATCATTTGAAATTTTTAATTGAAAATTTGGAAGTTGCTAAGAACGAAATTAAAGATATAAAGCTTAAACTGAGAAAAGCAGTAAAAGAAAGGAAAAAACAACCTAAGGAATATAATCTGGATGATATAAAAATCAAAATTGAGAAATTGAAGTCACAAAAGCAAAAAATTGAATCTAAATTGTCGGACTTGAATAAAGAGAAATTGGAGAAATCTAAAGATTTGAATAGTATTATTGTTTTTGAAAAAAGATATGATTTCGTAAAAAATAAGGTGAAAGAATTAAAGAAAAATTTGAAAAATTTGGAAATTAGTATTAAATTTGAGAAATGTAAATGGTGCGGTCAGGAAATAAAAGATTTGAGTTTTATACAGAAAAAGAAGAATGAACTTGAATCTGAGATTGCAGAGCAAATTGCAATTTTAAAGGATTTAAATAAGAAATTATCTAAATTTTCTTCGGAATCTATTAAAAATGAAGTAGAAAGTTTGGATGAACTTATAAAATCTAATGAAAAAATGAAATATGAAATTCAATTACAAATAAATGATTTGCAAGCTGAATTGAATTTTTATAAAGCTGAAATGGAAAATAGACAAAAGATTTTTGATGTGATTGAAATTTATAAGAAGCAATTAAAAGATTTGAATGAAAAGAAACAACAAATTGAAAAAGAGATTGAAAAAACTGAAAGAATATATAAGATAAAACAAAATTCTTTAGATATATTGGATAAATTATTGGCTAGAATTAAAGATAGCAGGATTGAACTTAAGGAAATAATAAAGAAATATTATGATTTATTTATTTCCAAATTAGTTTTTGCAATGAATGCATTTAGTGAAGGAAAAATTACTGTAGATGAGAATTTAGTATTTAAATATAATGGTAGAAAATATGAGAAATTATCTTCGGGCCAAAAACAATTGATGAAAATATCAGCTTCTTTGGCATTAGCTTATTTTGCTCATAGTGTAGATGTAATTGTAATAGATGAAACGTTCGATGTAAATCTCGATTTGGAAGCGCAGCAGAAGTTGGCTCAAATGTTGGCAAATTTAAAAACAATTTTTAAAAAAATAATTATTATAAGTCACAATTCAGATTTGAAAAATGCTATCAAATTTGATAATATTCAACATGTTGATTTGGTAGATGGAAAAAGTTATTTGGAGGAAATAGCTACATGAAATATAGCGAGTTTTGTAATATTGTTTCCCATAGGTTAGGTTTAAAAACTATTACTACTCAAAAAATAATGGATATAATTTTTGATACTTTAGAAGATTTAGTTATGGAAGATAATCATGAAGTAACTACGCCTATTGGCCGTTTTTATCCTGTAATACTTAAAGAGAGAATTGTAAAACATCCAATTACATTAGAAAAACATAAAATTCCTGCCAGAAAAACTATTCGTTTGAAGACTAGTAAATGTGTAATATAACTATTGACATTACCTGTAAATTAATTATATTAAAATAAGGAGGTTAAAAATGGAAATTAAATTTTTTAAATTAGTTACAAATGAATTTGTAATTTCTAATGTTAAAGAAGAAAATGATGATTCATATTTGTTGACGAAACCTATGGCAGTAATTCGAAATAGAAACCAATTTATATTAATTCCGTGGCTGCCAATGGAAAATTGTTGGTTAAAAAAGATTCACATTTTAGTAGAAATTCCTATTTCTCATGTGGAAGATTTGCGAAAGATGTATATTCAACAAACATCTGGAATAGTTGTTCCAGATATTAAAGTTAATTTAAAGGATATAAGAAAGGAGGGTTAAAATGGAGAAAGCTTGTAAATATTGTGTTTTTTATGAAAATGGTAAATGTGAAGATTCAAAAGGCCCAGATTATTGCTGTGATGAATTTTTACTTGATGAAGCATTATTTCAAAGTAAAAAATCTAATCCTGATGAAGTTCAAAATGGGAAAGGCGAGAAGAGTGAGATAATTAAATCAGGAGCAAACGATAAAAATTCGACGGAATTTGATTTTAATAAAGATGGTTCAACTGATACAAGGATATTGCTTCAATCTTCAACTTTAAAAGAAGAATCGGAAAAGCCTAGTGAAAAAGAATTGAAAAATATAAGTGTAAGTAAAAAAGATAAAAAGATAATTATAACTATTGATTTATCTTCACTTTTTGAATGATGGAAGGGATTTTACCAAAATTAACTGAAGCAATATTGAATGAAATTTTGAAAAGGCGTGGAGATTTGTTTCCATTGCCTAAGCCGCCAAAGCGACATAATAAAGTAATATTGAATGCTTCTGTAAATGTGAAAACTAATGAAATTATTAGTAATATAAGTGCAAATTTTAAATTGCCAAAATCTTTAGTTGCTGGTATTATTTTAGATATGGTTGTGAAATATTTGTCAAATGAAGTATGATATTAATTATTTGATTGATAGATTAAGACATTATTTATTTATTTTGTATGGAAGAAATGTCTATTTAGATAAGAATCTTATCTTAGCATTTGTTAAAGATAAAAATCTTACTTTAGGTGAAGCTTATCATTACTTTCTTGATGCTATTTCTTATTATTATGGTAGGTATATTTCTATTCCTAATACTCGTCACTTGATTTCTAATAAACTTTCTTTTTTGTTAAAAGAGGAATCTAATATTGATTTACTTCAATTTTCGGACTTTCATCCTTATTATAAATCTCTTTGCCAAAAATATAATATTGAATTTAGAATTGATAAGGCATATTTGGATTATTATGTAGATTTTGCAATTACAATAGCAAAATTTCAAGGAAAATTAAATTATGTTCCACAAGCGGGTATTCTTGTTGAAAATTCTATATTTTGTTTTTATAATTATTTAGGTAAAGATACAATAGAAAATATTGTAGATGCGCATAATAAAATTTTGAATGTTAGAAAAGAACATCGTGATAATAATCTTCTTTGGTTAAAACAACATTGGTCAAGAATTATAATTCCAAAGGAAAGAACAAATGTTTATGGATTTAGCATAAGGTATAATGAGTTAGATTATTTGTTAAATGAAGAGATATTTTTCAATTTATTTAAACGTAAGATAAATAATGATGATATTTTGCTTATAAAAAGAAAAAAATCATTGTTTGAAGAAAAGTATGGATCATTATTAAGATTCGCACCGCCAGTACGTAATTTTATTTTTAGGAACTGATATGGAGAGACCAATTGATTTTTTGAAAAGACAGAATTTGGATTTTAAAATAGAAGGCGAAGAAATAAGATTACATAAGTGTCCCTTTTGCGGTTCGGAAGGAAATCGTGCATTTGTTATCCATGCTACTACTGGCAAATGGCATTGTTTTGCATGTTTAGAAAGTGGTAGAAGTCTTTATAGTTTAAAGAAAAAGATGGGATTAATTGATCCCGTCGCTAAGTTATCTTCTGAAAAATTAAAGCCTTTGGATAGTAAATATTTGGAAGAAGTTACGTTAGCACATAATACATTAATGAAAAATAGAAAATATTTAAGGGATTTAATAAAAAATTGGAAAATTTCATTGAATACAATAAGAAAACAAAAGTTGGGTGTTTTGGTTGAGAATGAAGAAGTTGATGGTGAGATTTTGCCAGTTCCAAAGATTTTAGTTATTCCATATTTCAAAAATGGAAGATTGTATAATATTAAATATAGAAGTTGGTTTGGATTACCGAAGACTTTTAGACAAGTGAAAAATGCGCCTAAAGTAATGTACAATGAAGATGCATTGAAAGATATTTATGATATTGGGGAAACAATCCTTTGTGAAGGAGAACATGATGTAATAACTTTAGTTGATAAGGGAATTGAGAATGTATTAGGAATTCCAGGTGCAGGTATCTTCCATCCAGAGTGGTATGAAAAATTTGAAGAATTAGAAAAAATTTATTTAGCGCTTGATGCTGATAAAGCGGGTGAATTAGGAACAAAAAAATTGATTAGTAGATTAGGTATTCATCGTTGTTATATAATTCATTTACCAGAAGGTTATGATGTATCTGATTATGTGAATGAATTTGGGATAGAAAGATTTAAATTATTGTTAAAAGAAGCAACAAGAGCAGAACCTGAATCTGTTCATAGAATTGATAAAATAGCTGAGAATGAGATATTGACTGGCGAAATATCAGAAGATGTTTTGCCAACATTTAGTAAGGAATTGAATAGAATTTTGAATGGTGGTTTTAGGCCAGGTGAATTAATTACAGCGGTAGGCTTTCCAAAGACAGGAAAAACAAGTTTATTTTTGAAAATTGCTACAGAATTAGCACGTCAAAATATTCCAACTATGTATTATTGTGTCGAAATGACAGCTACTAGATTAGCTAAATTAGCTTGGGGAATGTTATTAGATGTTGGTAGAGATTTTCAATTTACAAGGGATTATGTATTGATAAAACATTATTTAGATGAAAATCAAGTTCCTAATCTTTATATATGTGCACCAAGTAGTATAAAAAAACCTGAGCAAGTAGAAGAAACTATTAGAGATAGCATCTTGCGTTTTGGATTAAAATTAGTTATATTTGATAATATACATTATTTGGTGAGAACGGAAATACATAATAGAGTCCAGGTTATGGAAAGTTACATTAGAAAATTCAGAGATATTTCACGTGAATTGGAAGTTCCAATTGTTATAGTTGCACATTTTGGTAAGGGTGATCCTACTATGATGCCAAAGGGAATGACACCACAGTGGGCTGCTAGTTTTTTATCGGATAGTGATACAGTTTTGTTAATTCACAGGAATAGGATTCCAGGTGTTGAGGAAAGTTTTAGTAGAGTGTTATATGTTTCAGTAGAAGCTGGTAGGGAATCTCAAGGTGGAACTTGTTTTTTTGATTTGGACACTAATTTTCTTCAATTTAGAGAGATAACCAAGGAAGAAGCTATTAAATTGGAACAAATTTTTGAAAGTATGGAGATAAAAGAAAAAGAGAAAAGGAGGAAAAAATGAAAAAAGAAGATTTAAAATATTTATTAGATTTGAGGAAAGAATTGTATTTAGGCGCACCGAGTATTGGTGAATTGGCTGAATTGATAAAACAGCAACCATTTTTATTGGGTCAATGGGCTTTAAGAGCTCGTAAAGCTAGAAAATCTATGCATGAAGCAGAATTAGAATTTATAGCGTATCAGGCTAAGGCAATTAATGAACAGGAATTTAAATCTGAAGCTGCTAAACAAAATTTTATAAAATACACCTTGCCATTGGATAAAGAATATGTTAAATTAAAGCAAAGGTTAGATAGGACTACTGAATTGTATGAGTTTTGTAAAACTATGTTGCAAATACATGTACAAAGAGCATCATTATTGAAAGCTTTATTAGAAATTGATAAAGAATTATTAATTAGTGAGGATAATCTTTCCAAGGCTGAATTATTAAAAATTTTGGATGGGCCTTGGAAAGAAGATTAAAAAATAAAAAATAAGGAGGTTAAAGATGTTTAATTGGTTAAATGACAAAACAACAGAAAATGTAAGAAGGGTAGTATCAGGTGAAAGTCAAAGAATTGGCATTCCTTGTTTGGCAATGTTTGGAATTGAATGTCCACATTGTTTAAGGGCCAGACGTTTATATGCTGAAAGACATGATGATGAAGCTAGTAGTATTTATAAGAAGAAATTTTTTGTTTGTTATGCGTTTATTCTTAGTGATCAATATGAAGATTATTCTAGACGAGTTACACTTTTCCAGATGCCTGTCAATGTAACAGATAAAATTGTGAGAAAAATGCATCCAAAAGCTCCAAATAGTTGGGGAGATGCCGTTGATCCAGAGAAAGGATATACATTAATTATAGAAAAGACGTCTGGAAGTGATGGTAGGACTCAATATGATGTTGATAAAGGTAAACCAATGTCAATTACAAAACTTTGGAATAAGTATAAGGAAGAAATAATAGATATTCATGATCAGGCATTATTATCTTATATGTTAGTAAGTAATCAAATTCAAATTTTCCAACCACGATTTGAGATGAAGGAAAATGAAACAATTGAAATTAGAATGTTACCATGCAAGAATGAAAATAAATATCCAATAAGTTATCTATTTTTCCATTGGAATGTGACTCAACTTAGAGAAGATGAGATTGCTTTCGAATGTAGATATAAAGTAGATTGCATTAGAAAGAAGTTGGAAGCTGAAGCTGATTATCAAGAACCATCTGATATTATTCATGAAGATGAAGAAATAGAACTTTAATGATAAAGCGGGAATAGCTTAATTGGTAAAGCACCTGATTACCAGTCAGGAAGTTGCAGGTTCAAGTCCTGCTTCCCGCTTTGGAGTCTTGTTATGAAGTTAGAAGACATTTGCGGAAATGAGTTATTGAAAAAAATATTAAAACCATTTTTTGATGGCGAACAGCCTTTGCCTGGAGCTATCCTGATTTTCGGCCCTTCAGGTTCTGGAAAAACTACTTTGGCTAATATTATTGCAAATCATTTCACGATTCCACGTTATGTTTATTTTGTAAATGTTGCTGATTTAAGAGGCATAGATAATGCTAGGGAAATAATTAGGCGTGCCCAAACACCAATTTTTGAAGATAGAAAACGTATTTGGATATTGGATGAAATTAATGAGATTGGCACTGCTGCGATGAATAGCTTTTTAAATATTTTTGAAAATACACCAAAGGATGTACATTTTATCTTAACTGGAATTGAAGGAGATAAACTTCCGATTACTATCAGGCGTAGATGTCTTAGATTAAGAACAGAAGCTCTAGAATATAAAACTTTTTGTAAGTGTATAGCTAAAGGGTTACATTCATTGCAATTTCCAGTTAGTGCAGTATTTTTCCAAAAATTATATGAAAAATCTTATGGATGTATTGGTATTGCTAAGAAATTATTATCTGGGATGGTTCATTTTGATAATGAAGGTGATGCGTTAGATTATTTGGAAAGAATTACATCTAGTCATGAAGAATTGAGTTTTTCCAAAATAGCAGAAATATTATTTAATGTTGGAGATTTACAAGAACTAATAGATTATTTAAATAAATATAAAAAAGAAATAGAGGCAAATACTGAAGCTTTGAGAAGATATTTATTATCCACTTTTATTAATCAACTTTTGATATTATCGCCAGATAATGTTAGATTGATACATAATTGTATAGAGCCATTGAATCATTCTATTTATGATTCGTCTTCTGTGATTTTGGCTATATTAAAAACATATTTTGAATTAGAAAAAATAAAAAATAAATTTGGAAAATAAGATGAAAGCAGAACATTTCAAGAATCTGGAGATAAAGATTGATAATAACAGACTTATTGTTGGTAAATATCAATTTCCAATAGGTAAAAATATAAAGGTAATAGATGAAGAAGGTAAAATAATGTTAGTAGGTAAAGTAAATCTTAAGATATATGAAGATTCAGAAGCTTATATAGATTATTATCATTGTGGATTTATAGTAGAAATAAAGGGAAATTGTGTATATGATAATCGTTTTGGGCCAAAGATAACAATAACTTTAGCAGATTTAGTTTTTGATGCGTATGATAAAAATTGGGAAATAAAGGAGGTTTAAGATGAAAGAGTTATTGAACATTTTACAAAGAAAAGGTGCTTATGTTTTTTTAATAAAGGATAAAGCAATTTTTTCTGGAATGGGAATTTATGGTGAAATTAATATGCATTTTCCTGTTGAAAAGCCCTTGCAAGCTAGTTCTGATTTAATTTATAAAATTTTGGAAATTCAAGATGGTAAATTGAATTTTAAAAAAGATAAGTTAATTTATAAAATTGGAAATTTAGAAGCGTTTGTGCCATGTGTAGAATCGGAACTTCCAGATAAAATTGAAGTAGATAATAAGATATATTTTTCAAGGGATACATTGGAGAAAATGATTAAAGTTGCTAATATTTTAAAGAAATTTACTGGTGATATATCGTATATAGATATTAGTTCTAAATTTTTAGCTTTAGGAAATGATTCTGTTTATGCAGAGATAAGTCCAAAATATATTGATTTCGATGAAAATATTGAGCGTTTAATAATTAATACAGACGAATTGATAATTCCACCTGATTATTTTTCGATTGCTAAATTTTCAGATGTTTGGGTAGGTCATATTACATCCGAATCTGGGTTTGTTTCTTATATAATTGGTTCTGGAGCAGAACCTGATTTTTATAAGAAAATAGATAATATTAAAAATTCAAAAGGAATTATATGTAAGATTCGTATTCCATATGCAGATATTAAATTATTAACTTCTTTATCAAAAATAGAGACTTTAACTTTAGAAAAGAATTATTTAATTAATGAATATCCTGAAATTAAGTTATTATGTGAAGTAAAAGGAAGATTAAATAATGCTTATATATTACCTGCAATAATTTTTAATATTCCATTTGATAGTGATTATGTTGAATTTTTTATTTATGAAAATAATGTTGCTTATTTGGAAACAAAAGATTTAAAAATTTGGACTGCCATTGGAAATTTGTAAATGATGTTTGAAAAATTTGTCCCTCATAAAATAGACAAAATTTGTGAAAAGTGTCCTTTTCTAAAGAGTCCGTCTGTATTTCCTTCTGAAGATGAACTAAAAAAATTTAAAAAAAATCCACCAAAATTAATTATTATAGGTATTAATCCAGGTCAAAGTGAAATAGAGCAAGGAAAAGTTTTTGTTGGGAAATCAGGTGATTTTTTGTGGTCTGCTTTGTCATCTTATGGAATTACTAGGGAAAATTGTTTTGCTACTAATATGGTTCATTGTTTCGATAAAGAGATTAAAATTACTGTTCCAATAATAAAAAGATGTAAGTATTATCTTGATAAGGAAATTGAAGGTATAAATTGTGATAGATTCCTTTTGTTAGGAAATGTACCAGTTCAAGGAATTCTAGGACTTACATTAACTGAAATTAAAGATAAAGTTGTATTAAAAGATAATAAATATTTTGCAATAATGGCACATCCAGCAGCTTATATGCGTAAGTATGGAAGTGATGCTAAATCAAGATTTATTTCTGATACTTTAAAGGTTTTAGATAGGTTATTTAATAATGATTTAAAAAAAGAAAAAATAAAATATAAGTTTTTTAAAGATGCTAATGAACTCATAAGAATATTGAAACAATTAGATGAAGTTGCAATTGATTTGGAAACTTCATCAATTGAATGGCAATTCGGCGATATTAAATTATTAGGTGTTGGAAATGATAAGTTTGCGTTTGTAACTGATAATGTAACTAAAGATTTAATTTTAGAATTATCTAAACATAAACTCATTGGTCATAATATTAAATTTGATTTAAAATGGATTTATGATAAATTTGGGATTTGGCTTCCTATACATGCAGATACACAATTGGCTGCTTATATAATAGATCAGAATAGAAAACATTATAGTTTGCAAAGTTTATGCTATGAATATGTTCCTGAATTAGTACATTATGGCGAAGATATAAAGGGAAGTAAAGATTGGAAGACCTATATAAATCCTGAATATAATGCAAGTGATGTTATAAAGACTGCTAGATTATATAAAATTTTGAAAGATAAATTGAAAGATAAGGATTTTTTATGGAATTTTTTGATTAAAGCCGAACGAGCTTTGATGAAAATGGAGTATAAAGGTGTTTTGGTTGATACTAAATATTTGGATATACTTACAAAGAAATTTGAAAGAAAATTGCAAATATTAAAGAAAAAAATAGAAAGCATGACAGATGGTTTTTTGGATAATGTTGATGTAAAGTTTTTGCCTCAGAATTTGTTACGTTTTTATAAGAAAAGATTAATTAATAAAACGCCTTTTAATCCAAGTTCCGATCATGATATTAGATTATTGTTTTATGGAGTATATGGTTTATCTTATAAAGATTATAAATCATTTAAAAATGAAGTTTTATTAAAATTGGAAGATAAATATCCTATAGCTGGTTATATATCTAAATATAGAAAATTCGAAAAATTATTTTCCACATATGGAAAAGGTATTAAATCAAAATTAATAAATGGTGTAGCTTATACAAATTTTAATTTAACTAGAACTATTACAGGAAGAACAAGTAGTGGCTCTGAACTAGGAAGGGAAGAACATAAATTCAACTTTCAAAATTTACCAAGAACAGGTGGCGTTAGGGAAATGATTGTTGCAAGGCCAAATAAATTATTTTTAGGTTCAGATTATTCTACAATTGAAGTATGTATTGCTGGTGCTTTATCCCGTGATGAAAAATTAATTGAAATTTTGAAATCTGGAAAAGATGTACATACAATGATTGCTTCTACAATATTCAATATTCCTTATGAGAAAGTTCAAAAAGAACAGCGACAATTTGCAAAATCTGTAACATTTGGTATATTATATGGTATGACATCTATTGGATTGGCTAAGAGATTGAATATTTCTGAAGCTGAAGCACAACAATTAATTGATAGTTTTTTTGGACAATTTTCACAGATAAGAGAAACAATAGATAGATGTGTAAGTTTTGTAGAAAGAAATCATTATATTAATACACCTTTTGGAAGAATAAGAAAATTTGATAAATTTGATGAAGAAACAAAACGACAAGCTTTTAATACTGTAGTTCAATCTGTTGCGTCAGATATTATGTTGATTTCACTTGGTGATATAAATGAAATTATCGAAGAATCTTTATTGGAAGAAAGAATTTACCCAGTCATAGAAGCACATGATGAAATTATTTTTGAAATAGATAATGATGAAAAATTTATAAGAGAAATGGAAGAATTTATAACTTATGAAATGACTAAGGGAATTAGAAAGAGACATGAACTTGTCGATAAGTTATTAGGGCCAATTGATTTAGCTGTGGAAACAAAACTTTCCAAAAGGTGGCAAAGCAAAGTTTAAAGGAGGTGGAAGTAAATGCCTGTATATTCTTATAAGTGTCAAAAATGTGGTACAATAGTTGAAGAACAAAAACCTGTTGCAGAACATGATAAAGCGCCAGAAGTTTGTCCTGTTTGTGGTGCAAGAGATTCGATGAAACAGGTAATTACTAGCCCACCAGCAATAGATTTAACTAAAGCTGGACCTGGGACATATTTTAATGATTATAGAATGTGGGAGAAGGGTGCTGAACCATTCGATGAAAATATTCCTAAAAGAAGAAAAGATGAAATTTTTAGCAACAGAGCAGAAAAAGGTTGGAAATCTTTACCAAAATATAATAGGAAGAAATTATTGGAAAAGCATTTAATAAAATAAAAAATCTTGACAAATTTGCTTTTTTGTGTTACCATCAGTTTAATGGGGTGAATCTATGTGAATTTTAATGTTTCAAGAAGACATCCTAATTATGAAAAGAAAAGAGAAGAATATGAATTTTTCTTAAGAGCTTATTTAGGCGGTAAAGATTTTATTGATAGTGAGCTTTTTAAACATTCCTTAGAAGATGACGATTCTTTTAAGAGACGTCAAGAACGTGCTTCCTATATGAATATTACTAAAAAAGTCATAAATGCCTTCACTAATTTCATTTTTGCCACACCAGTTAAACGTTCCAATGCTGCTATTCTAACTCCTTTTTTTGAAAATGCTGACAGGAAGGGTGATAATATCGATAAAGTTATGCGCAAGGCTTCTAATTTATCTACATTAATGGGTCAATCTTATCTTTGGTTGAGATTCGATGTTCCACAGAATATACAAGGATCAATAAGTTTGAAGGAAGTTTTAGAAAGAAGAATTTTACCTTATGTTAATGTTTTATCATATTTAGATGTAGTTGATTGGTCTTTAGATTCTTTTGGAAATTATAATTGGGCATT